>JAWXUO010000024.1:0-28053 GCA_044426355.1 Clostridia bacterium
ATTGGGTTATCGTTGTTTTTGAAACTCCATATTCTTTTACCAAATCTGCTGTTTTTCTTCCAGATATTTTCAATTCCACTATTTGTCTTTTAAATTCTTCTTCGTAATATCTTGCCATTTATTTACCTCTTTTTCTTTTATTTTTATTATATCATAGGCAAGCTATTTATTGTACTATTTATTATAGCCGTATCCTGTTGAAATCCAGCACCTAACGTTCCAGTTAAACTATAATTAGAGTATGAATTTTCATACCATTTACTAGTATATGCATTATATTGATAGATAATTAAATCAACTTTTGTACTTGAAAACCATGAATTTGTTTTGACATCAGTCATTTGAAGTCGCATTTGAGAATGATTTGTATTATACTTAAATACAGGAGAAGTATAAGTACTATTTAATGTAACGTTTTCAACATATCCATCAGAACCTAAAGAGGGACTTCCTAAACTCAAATCAATATAATTAGATATACTTCGATTTAAAAATAAAGAAGCATTAAGTTCGTTAATAAGTTTTTCATCAGTAACTAAAAGATGATCAAGAGGTAACATAGCATAGATTATTTCCCCATTCTCTAAGATGTAAGGCATTCCAGCATTATCTAAGTAATATAATATTTCAGTACCATCATAAAGAGTATATGTGTATGAAGTTTCTTCAGATACTTCATACATATCAGCAAAAGTAGTTGTATTTACAGCAGTAATAATTGAAATAGATAGTAATAATGATATAATTTTTTAATTTTAAACATAATAAATTCCTCCTAAGTTAATTTAATTAATAGTTTGCATTTAATACAAAATCAAAGATTTTTTCTTCTGAAAAATCAATAGTTTCGCCGTCTAAAGTTGTAACTAAACCTTCGTATTTAACAAAAGTTTGTCCGTTTTCCTCATTGTAGCTACAAGTCACATTAAGTGGTTCTGTGTACTCAGTTGAAAGTTTTAAAACCACTTCTTGAGTATGATTTGATATAGCTGTGATATTAGATTTTATTGTATCAGACATCGAAACGCCACCGTTTTCGCTATAAGCTATACCGATAAATTCCATATAATGATTATCATCTCCACCACCTGCGATAGATACTGTAATCTCTGGATTTTGCGAGTTTTGCAAATAATATCCAACACCTACCCCCACTACCGATAAGACTAGCACTAAAATAAGTATAATTTTTTTGTTCATAATAATTTCTCCTTTATAAAAACGTGTTTAGTATAGTTAATATTATACACATTTTTCACATCTGTGCGAGAATATTGTCAAATTGGTTTAAATTTATGTCAAATCGGTATTACAACAAACGAAGAAAAAACATCGTTTGTATATTCGATTATCATTTCTCCATCGTATTTTTTAAGTACATTATTTATGCTAGTTAGACCAAAACCGTGATTTTCTGCATTAGGTTTTGTTGTAAAAAAATTATTATTTTTCTGGTTTATCTCCCCATTATAAGAGTTTTTTATGCAGATTATTAAATTATCCATATTTATACTAATTTTTATGTCAATAGTTTTTTCTTCGGTTTTTTTACAAGAATAAATTGCATTATCAAGCAAATTTGATAAAACACTGGTTAAATCGTGGTCTAAAATATCAAGATTTACTGGTACATTAATATCAAGATTTAAATTTATATCTTTGTTTTCGGTCTGCGAAAATTTGAAATTCAAAATGCTATCAATTATAAAATGATTTGAAATACTGTCAATTTGCGTTACATCTATTAAATTATTGATATAAAGTAGTGATTCGTCAAATTTCTTTGTTTGGTGTAAATTTGACAGCATACATAAATGGTTATGATAATCGTGTTTTAATACTCTTATCATTTCTGTAGACTGATTAATTAGCTTCATTTGGCTTCTTAAAGCTTCATTATGTTGCAAAAGTAGTTCTTTTTCGCTTTTTATAACAATTCCATTATAGATTTTTTCATCAAGTGTAATCATAGTAATATTTATGAAAATTAAAATAATCCCATTAATTATAAGCTGATTTATGGTCGAAATATCATTTGAAATACTCGATATAAACAAATACAACGAGCCAAACAAAATTACAGCATAACCTAAGTAATATAATTTAGGTAAATAATGATTTTCGGATAAACGCAATTTGCACAGACTTATTATATAAATTAATATAAAGCTTATTAAACGAGGTAAAATTAATGTAGATATAGATGCAAAATCATTGTTTTCTAGCGATATTAAATCTAAATTACCAAATATAGCTAAACAAATTACTAATATAGAAACTAATTCGATAATAATGCCTGAAACATAAATAATCGAAATTGTAATTAATTTCATTTGAAAAGATGTTTTATATGTTAAAGATATTAGCCACAAGAAAAATATATTAACTAAAGGCACTGAGATAGGTACGTTTATTGTAAAAATAACGTGTGATAAAGTGATATAGTACGAAAAGTAAATTATGAATTTAATAGCTTTATTAAAATTATTTTTACCTAAAATAACTTCGTAAAATTGCTCTACCACAAATAAATAAACGATATTTGTTAAAATAAATGCTATATTTAAGGCAGTCATACTATTTCTCCTGTTCCATATTGATGAGCATTTTTCTAATTGATGATAAATTACGCCTACTGATAGGAATTTCTTTGTTATTTACTAAAACTAAAAAATCTTTCGACAAGCTTTTAATCATAGAAAAATTTACAATAAATGACTCGTGTGGGCATATAAACTTTTCTGGGAGCTTGTTTTTTATTTTTGATATACTAGAATTAAACGTATCTTCAAAATTCAAAGTGCTTATGCCAATTTTTCTACCTTGTTTTTCAAAATATAGAATGTCTTGAATTGGTATATTTAAAATATCCGAACCTTTTTTATATGTAAAAGTAAAATTTTGATTATCTAATAATTTAAGTGTTAAATCAATACATTTATGCACTTTTTCTTTTCCGATAGGTTTTCTTAAAAAATTAAGAGGTTGAAGATTAAAAAGTTCCATTTCATATCCATCAGCACCAGAAATAAACACGATTTTGCTTATATGGTCGCAAAGTTCTTGTCTTATTATTGTACCAATTTCAACTCCAGTAGTTGTGCCAAGTTCAATATCTAAAAATATCAAATCGAAATTATGCTCACGTTTAATAAACTTTATCATATTTTCGCCTTTATTAAATACACTTATATCAAATTTAAGTTCTTTTTCCTTAGCATATTCTGAAATTATTTGTTCTACTTCTGTTGAAATAGATACATTATCATCACAAATTGCAATTTTCAGCATAAAATCACCTCTTATCTACAAATATACCATATTTTTGAGTTTTTTTCAAGGTGGGTTATGTTAATTTTTAACCTCAAAAAAACTAAAACCTTGATGATTTTTTACGTCATCAAGGTTTTAACTTTATAAAGCTTTTGATAAATCGTACAATTCGTGAGGTGCAATATCTTGACCACCTTCCCATTCTACTGTGCGACCAGATGGGCGAACTGTTTTAAAATAGTCTAAATCTTGCAGTTTTCCATACCAGTCACCAAAAATATAAGGAGAAACATCAAAAATTTTCTGTTCATTTGTAGAAAAAGTGATTAAAATTTTATAATCTGGTTTTACTTCTAATACTTTTGTCATAATATCTCCTATTAATAAAGCTTGTATATTTTAATATTTCACTTGACATTTTGCTTGAATTATTGTAATATAATTATATAAAGAGCAGACCGTTAAATGGTTAGCTCCTGTTAGAATGCGTGATTACAAAATAACCATTACTTTTCCGAGGAGTAGTGGTTATTGTACTTTCAGAGTAAAAAAATCTATCAAAATAATAATTAATATTATGTACTTAAAAATCTTTCTCATAAGTTTTTATCACCTCCAATCTCTTGGAAGTGAGCTAACCACTTAACATTTAAAGTCTGCTCAAGGCTTTCGCCTAAAAGTATTATACCATAAATAAAACATTAAAACAAGTGCTAACGTTCGCTTGTTTTTTCTTTTGCTCGAACAACTGCATAAGCCTTACACATCTCCTCAAACTGCTTTTTCACAATCTCAGCAATAGCAATTTCATCTTTAAACAATCCCATTCGCCAATTTAAAGCCTTAATATTACCATCGCAATTTTCAACAGTTTTCTCAAAAGTTTTGCGACTAATCTTACCATTTTTGCTAGAATAATCTTTAAAATAAATATCAAGTTGCTTATACTTTTCAATTTCCTTAGAATATTTCTGCTTAAATGGAAGTTGTGCTAGAACATTAAGTTTTGTATATTTTTTGTAAATCGGTTGAAGCTTTTTATATAAATTATAGCTGTCCAAATTATCCACAGCTTGTGATTTAACTTTTTCTTCGGCTATAATTTCACTTTGTAAAGTGTGAAAACTTCGGTTCATATCGTTGATGGATTTATAAAAATCGTCAATTTCTTCAATGCCATATTTGTTGACAAAGGATATAGCTTTCGCAAAATTCTTAGTTCGCATTTTCTTCTGGTAATTTGTATTCGCTGGAGTTTTGGAAACAGAATTTAGCATTGCAACAACACTCGGTTATCTATTTTTAAGTAAAAATTTGATTTTTTCTATAATTTTAAGTAATTTTTGTTCTTTATAAGTTCTAATTCTAATAACACAAGGTTTATTTTCTTTGCAATTCTCACAAAAATCAAGGTCACAAATTACATCAATTTCTGTTAAATTTGTATCACTAATTTTATTGAAACAGTTCAAGCAAAACTCTGCCATATAATATCACCTCAAAGATTATTTTTACGCTATAAGCGTATAATTTATATTATAGCTTATTTATTATATAATTACAATAGTTTATCATATTTTTAGAGGTGAAAATTATATGAATAAAGATTTAATTGGTAAACGTTTAAGAAAACAACGTGAATTGCTAGGCTTTACAAGAGAACAATTTGCAGAAAAAATACAAATATCTCCTCAATTTTTAGCTGAAATTGAAAATGGAACAAAAGGAGTTTCAACTAATACTTTATATAAACTTGGTGAATTTTGCTCAATTGATTATTTGCTTTTTGGAAAGCAACCACAAATTGCAAATGAAGTTTTATCTGTAATTCATAAATTGCCACAAAAATATATAAAAACTGTTGAAGATTTAATCAAATCTCTCACTGAATTAGAAGAAACTTCATAAATGTACAATATTTTTTAGAAGTAGTGCATAACTACTTCTTTTTTTGTGTAATCGTGGGTGATGCCGTCATACTCATTTGTAATTTTTGTGCCACTTCGATATGCTGATGCACCAACTGCTGACTTACCTTTGCCACGACTTACAATTTTAATTGAGCAATGAAATATTGCCACATAACCACCTCCGTTCTTAACGTATTTAAAAAGGGTCTTAGGGATTTGCCCTAACGCTTCGCAGAACTCACGCACCTAAAAGGGCTCCTACAAATCCTGATTTGTGGGAAAGAGGAGAAGCAAGGGAATGTAGTGTAATTTTTGTTGTAAACAAAAATGGAACAAAATGGACTTTGCTACGACGAGGTGTATAAGTGAGCCCTTAAAATTAAGGGAGTTATGCCTGTTCCTCGTCTTTCGTAATCTCGTCTAAAACGTTTGGTGCTTGTTCCGTAAACTCGTTTAGAATACCTTGTGCTTGCTCGGTATGTAAAATTAAATTCAGCACATTTTTGAGTTGCTCATTTGATAAATCTTTAAGTTTTGTACTTTCTAAAATAGCACCTTTTTCAATTAATCTGCGTGTACGTTTTTTGCGTTCGCTAGAATTATGCTGTGTGATAAGTTTGTCTTTTTGATGTGAAAGTTGCGTATGTTTTATTTCGCATTTTTCAATGGTTTGCCTTGTTTCTTCAATTTGTTCTAAAATTGTTTTCATAAATTACCTCCTAAAATAAAAAGACGAAGTAATCAAATTATGTTACTTCGTCTTAGTTTTTATATAGACCTCTCCGTCACTTCGTGCCACCTCTCCTAACAGGAGAGGCAATGTGTCCAACTTCAAGTTGGGATTTTAAAATTTTATTGTGCATAGCTGTACTCACTTTCTATCTCATCAATAAGGCAACTCCTCACAACTAACGGCTAAAGCCTTAACGGTTAACTTTTTTGTTAATTTTCCATTACTATGCACAAAAATCACTTGCAATACGAAAGTATTACTGCGTAATTTTTATACAAATTAATGAAAAATTTCCTAAAAAATTTAACCATTATAGTTGTGATGAATTGCCTTTAAAATTATTCCTATGTTTTCATCTTTAATTTCTTTAGGCTTGCTTACAATTTTAGATATTTCAAAATCACCAATGAAATTAAAATGAATATCAATTTTTTGTTGCCTAAACTTCGTGCGACCACCAGTAGCCTCATAAATTATAATTTTTTCCACAAACTCATTTAAAATAGTAGGAGTTAGATTTTCGATTTGCTTATATTTTTTTACAAGTGAAATAAAGTTCTTAGTCTTATGTTTCTCTTGCGTAAATTCTTGTAGATTGACTTCAAGCTCGCTACAATTTTTTGAAAGCTCGGTATATTCAGCATCATAATCTGCAAGTAATTTTTCAAAATGGTTATCTGGTAATTTTCCGATTGCGTTAGCCTCGTAAAGCTTTTTTATCAGCTCATCAAGTTCACAAAGTCTAGCTTTTGAGGTTTTAAGTTCGGCTTTATTTGATTTCAAAAGTTGCTCTTGATGTGAATTTGAAATATTTTTCACTTGAGAAATAAATTCAGTTTCATTTTCCAAAACAAAGCCTACAACATCATTTATAGATTTTAAAATCAAACTTTCAGTAGCTGAAGATTTTACAAAGTGCATTGAACATTTGTTATGTAAACTGCGATAATTCCCACAAACAAAGGCACTGTCACTATCATAAGTTTTAGAATTTTTCCTATGCGTTGCGTCTGGACTTCGGTAAGTCATTCTTGCACCACAATCACTGCAATACAAAATGCCAGACAACAAATGCGAACGAGGTTGATTTAAAACAGTTCGCCTAATTTTCTTTTTAAGTCGCTGTGCATTGTGCCACGTTTCTTCTGAAACTATTGATTGATGGGTATTTTTAAAAATAATTAACTCATCTTCGGTGGCTTTTCTGCGTTTTTTGGTTTTGAAATTGTCGCAAACTGTCTTGCCAAGCACAGTATGACCCATATACTCACGTTTTTCCAAAATATAGCTCACAGTTGTTGATGACCACTTATAAGGATTAAAAATATTCCCACTGTGATTATTTTCTGGACGATATTTTTTAGCATAAGCAGATGGAATTAAAATATTTTGAGTAGATAAAAAATCTGCAATACCTTTCACACCATATCCGTCAATTATCATTTGAAAAATAAGTTTTACAATTTTTGCTGGTTCTTCGTCAACATAAAGAGTATTTTTATCATCAGCTTTGCGATAAAAACCATAGGGAATAGAGCCACTACATCTTTTTCCATCTTTCATACGAGCCTTAAAAGTATTTCTAATTTTATTGCTCGTGTCTTTTGCGTACCACTCGTTCATAATATTTACAAATGGTGTAAAATCGTTTTATAAAATCAAATTTCGTTTCATTTCGGGTTAATAATTGTTATAATTTCGCAAGTTTTTCCTAGTTTATCGCAACTTTCAATTACAAATTTAGTGCCTTTGCTCTTTTTATCCCAAAAAGCTACCACTAAATCTGCATAATTGATAATTTCTATATTTCGTTTAAGTGGTGCATTTCTACGATATAAATTATATTGTGGTAAAAATTCAGTATATTTTAAATTTTTCTCTAAAGCATAGTTTTTTGCACATAAATCAATACCTTTTGCACCACCTGATACTATTTCTGTTGTATTTTTTGGTAAATATTTCCCTAAATTATCTATTTTCAGTGTTCTTGAACCTATTATTGCTACTTTCATATTTTCATCACTCCTATTTTTAATGCGTCACTATAACACTATTTTATCATCATTTTTGTTTTGACGCAATAAAAACATTATAATTATGTCATAATAACATTTTAGAGGTGAAATTATGAAAGATAATCTTTTAAGGTATACATTAAGAGTTGATAGGGAACTTTTTCAAAAATTTAGATATGTTGCTGAATTTGAAGGTCGTTCTGCCAACAAAGAAATTGAACAATTCTTAAAGAAAAGTGTAGCTGGATTTGAAAAAACTCACGGAAAAATCGAAACAAAAGACGAAAAAAGCAATTAAAATGTTGCTTTTTTCGTCTTCTTTAGTATAATATCATTGGTTTTATTACAAGTTTGTTCCTTATTTTTAACTTTTTGTACTGGTTGTATAGAATTTTCTTTTTCTGCAAGATTTTCGATAACAGATTGTTTTGTTTTACTTTGTGATGTTAAAAATTCCGTCATAGCTCTTGTTATTGCATCTTGGTCACGAGCCTTGAAAAATACAACAAACTTAGGTGGGTCTTGGGTATCATCTTTTTTTAAAGCAAAATCCACACCATATTTACGAGCGAATTTTTCAAAAGATTTGATATTGCTATCATCAATTTCAACACTGCTCATTCCTTGATTTTGCTTAGCGAGTTGCTTTAAACTTTGTTTTCCTTGCGTGATTGTAGGAGTTTTTACATCGTCTAAGAATTTTTTCATCATTTTTAAAAGTAGCCTAGTTGTCATTTTTGTAGCATTTGTGGAGAGTGCTAACGATTTTCTTTCTAAATCGTCTTGTATTTGCATAAAATCAACTCCTTTCTGTTAAGGCAATACCTCATAATAACTAGCATTCATCTTTTAATAAAAATACTGCCATTATGACGTATAGCCTTGAATTTAAGTAAAATTTAATCTTTTTCAACTAGATTTTGAGAAATATCTCGAATTTCTAAGCCTACTGACATACCGATAACGAAATTTTCAAAGCTTTGTGCGTTAAGTTCGTTCGATTCTTGTTCTACTATCAAAAGTAAGAACGATTCAAACCTTTTTAGGTCTTGTTCGCTTAAAATACTTTTAAAATAGTTTTCTTCATCTTGAATTTGTCGAAGTAAAGCTTTTTCTTCTTCTGTGTAAACTCGTCTGCGTTCACACATTAAAAATTCTCCTTTGAAAATAGATTTTAAAATGCTGTTTTTCATAAATTTATGTCCTTTCATTTTTAATGCATTTCATAAAATTGTCTAGCATCTATTGAGTTAATGCCTTTAGTTCCGTTGACCATAATTGTCCAAATGCAAGATTTCATATAGGCTAGAGGGTATTTAATTTCCTTACGTTCGCACGAATTACTAAAGCTTTTGACTGCGTTTGCATAAAGTTCAAAAATTGTGTGACTGTGTAAACGATACGAGAAGTTTATGTTTTCACAAAGCTTTTCGTAAACTTGATGATACGAAACATTAGAGCCGTTTAAACTCATCATTTCAGTTGTTGTAAGCATTTGTGTTAAGGCTTTTATGAAAAGTTCTAAAATTGAAAGCTCGGTTTCATCGTCTTGTACTCGTTTCTTTTCAAACTCAGTTAAATGTTCAAGAGAAACTTTGACTATTGTTTTACTTTCGAGAAATTCAAAAGGCAAAGTATCGCTTTCTACTATTTTTCGAAAAACAAAAGAATCAATATCGTCATTATCCCACCCATCTATCAAGCTATCTAGTGAAGATTTTGTTTTGTGAGCTTTCTTAGAGTTTAAGGAAGATTTAGATGGATAGATATTAACTGAATTGTTATAATTTTCTTCAAGATTACTAGAGTTATTATAATTAGCGTCTGTTTTTGAGAAGTCTAGACTTCCTAAATTGCTATGTCTAGACTTCTTAATTTGAGAAGTCAAGACTTCTGTTTTTAAGAAGTCTGGGTCACTATTATTAGTTGATTGTAAGTTATCCACAAGGTTATCAACAGAGTTATCCACAGAATTGTATGTATTTTCGCTTAAATCGAGGGTGTTTTCATTAAAATCAGTAATATCGGTAGAAAAAGTTTTTTCTTCTTCAAAAAAGTTTTCTTCATCATTAGTATAAAAAGTTTTTTCAGACTTCTTAATTTGAGAAGTCTTGACTTTCGGTTTAGAATATTTTTTATTATTTTTAGCATTTTCAAAATTTTCTTTATTTTCGTTATAATTTCTATCTAAAGATATAAAGCTTTTAACGTATATTAGGGTAGGTCTGCCTTGTCCTTGCTTAACACGTTCGATTAAACCAAAACCTCGCTCAGTGTCAAGTTCGTAAAAAAGCTTGCTAATTTTTGAATGTGAGTAACCTAAGTATTCGCTTGCATCTTCGTTAGTAAAATATATGTATACACGATTTTGTTTATCTATCCAGTTGTTTTTTTGTGAAACTCCCATTCTATCAAGAATAAGTCCGTATAAAACCTTTGCATCAACCGACATTTCTTTAAATTTCTTATCTTTAAAAAGAACTCTTGGTATCCTATAAAACGAATATTGTTCAGCTTCGTTTCCGTAGAAATAGTCTAGTTTTAAATTGTTTGACATATTATATCTCCAGTCTATAAAAATGAAATAAAGTAAACACATTTGTATTTACTTTACTCAATTCTTAATTATTTTTATTATTCAGTTCGTGTTCTTTCCAATTTGTTAAAAGTGAAAAGATAACATCTTCGATTTGCTCGTTTGTATATGCACGAGGGAAAAACTCGTTAAGTTTAGATTTTGTAAACGTAACACTTTTGTTTTTAGTAGCTTTTTTGCTTAAAATTAGTTCTATATTTAATTTAGTTAGATTATTTTCGCTAGTACAATCTTTAAGCTGTTTTGCTTGAGCAATACTAGGAATTACATTAAATTCTTTCATTACTTCGATTAGTAAAGTTTGCTCGTCAGCAGATAGGTAGGATAAATCTACACCTACATTAAATGCAAGTAGTTTTTCATCAACCATATCAAGAAGTGGCTGTATTAGTTCTGTTAGTCGGATATATCTTGATATTTGAACACCACTATCATTACTGTTTTGTGCTAAAATATCTCTTGATTTTAACTTGTGACCAACTTGAACACAAGTTAAATCTGTTCTTTTACCTTGATTTTTAATAGCATCAAGTTTCATTTTATAGGCGAAAGCTTTCTCACTATGTAGCAGATTTTCACGTTGGATATTACTATCAACCATAATAATAGTGCTTTCTTCATCGTCTAAATCACGAATAATGCAAGGAATTTTATCTAAACCTAAAAGCTGACAAGCCTTTGTACGTCGATGACCAGAGATTATCTCTAACTGGTCATTTTCTGTTTCACGAGCAATAATAGGAATTAACACACCATTTTTTTGTATGCTTTCCATAGTTTCGGTCATTTTATCATCTTCTAGGACTTTAAAAGGGTGGTCTTTGTATGAAATTAAACGAGAAATTTCAATTTCTTGCACACGTTCTTGACTGTCAATTTCTCGGCTTTCATCAGTAGAAAATAAATCATCAATAGATTTTAGTTTTATATTTTTAGCACTACTTTTCATAAATTAAACCTCATTTAAAACTTCTTTTACCATATTTTCATAAGCAATAGCTACTTTGCCATTTGGCTCGTGTAAGAAGATACTTTTGCCCTCAGCAGTAGTTTCAGATGCTCGAACTGAAATCGGTATAGGAGATGTGAAAACTCTCAATTTGCTATTATAATTTGAATGAATTATATCAATTATTTCTTTAGTAAGATTAGTTCGCTTATCTGCCATAGTGATTAAAATACCACCGATTTTAAGCTTTGTATTTATTTTTTTACGAACATTATTTACAGTTTTAAAAAGTTGCTCCATACCTCTTAAAGACAGATATTGAGGTTGCACTGGTATGATAACTTCGTCAGCACAAGCAAGAGCATTTATAGTTAGCATACCTAATGATGGGGAACAGTCAATAACTACATAATCATAATTATTTTCTATTGTAGCTACAAATTGCTTTAGTATAGTTTCTCGGCTCATCGTATTTACAAGCGAAATATCAATACCAGATAAATCAATATTAGATGGGATTACATCAATGTTTTCTTCGTGATGTAAAAAAATGTTATCTAAACAAGTTTCATCATCACAAATAAAATGCTCAAAAACTTTAGATATAGTTTCGGTCATTTCGTCTGGAGATTCATAACCTAATGATAAAGTAAGGTCACCTTGTGGGTCTAAATCTATTGCTAAAACTTTTTTACCTTGTCTTGCAAGTCCAATAGAGAAATTTACTGATGTCATTGTTTTACCAACACCACCTTTTTGGTTAACTATTGCATATATTTTCATATTAAAAACCTCTCGTACGAACTAATAAGCCGTTTAAATCAATATCGTTATCAGCAACAATATAATAATCTACTCCATTATATTCAATAGAAGATTTTTTCCAACATGGATAATCATTCTCACATAGATATTCAATAATACAGCCACTAGAATACCATTTTTCGGTATTTTCAATTTCGTATTTACCATAAGTATTTCTAAAAAGTTTGCCCTCAAGTTTGATAGGCTTGCTTAAATATTCAATATTTCCTTGAACGTCTATCAGCACATCAAGTATGCGAGCTACTTCGTTACTCATGAAAATATCATCAGCATTTTTAAGGTCTGCATCAGAAATGTTAATTTGCTCACATTCGATGTAGTCAATCTTATTAACAATTTCATTAACCACACCATTAATAGTTAGTAATTTTTGCATTAATTCTTGTTTTGTCATAGAAAATTCCTCCGTTTTTGGTTGTTTTATTTTTTATTCATAGCTTAACATCACTTTTTAAAAAAGCCTTTTTTGATGGTTTTTTACCTATTTTTTGGAAAAAGAAAATGGTAATAAAGCTTAAAAAACCTTGATTTTATCTAGGGTTTTTTAACTTATTACCATTTTAACATAAAGGCACAGCCACTGCTCGTTGTTGATAGAGCTCGGTTTTCCTGTAATTGCGATTGCAGAGAGGCTCGGACATGAATCTATCGACATTACTTACAGATATGCACATCTGTTTCCAAACAAGCAAAATGAGATAGCAGAGAGGTTAAATTTAGAAAAAGGAGCGTAATATGTCGGCTAAAAAATATGATAAAAAGAATAGATTTCGCAGTAAAACGGTGAGTTTTAGGGTAAGTCCAGAGGAATGGGTGGAGATTGAAAGGTTGGTTAGAATTAGTGGAATGACGAAGCAGGATATTAGACCGAAGGTCGCAAGGTTCTTGTAATGGTCAAAATCTTTGATTTTGGGTACCATAGAGGTTCTTACATTTTGCATAGACTTCAAAATATGGATTTGACGGTGCATGCTAGTCCGAGAGTGCTGAAGATGATTAAAAATGAGATTGCAAATGGTGGGAATATTGATGATGTTGATATAAATTAATAGAATTTGAATAAAAAAGCAGACTTAAAGTGATTTTTAGGTCTGCGTTTAGCTTACTAAAGTTTATAAAAAAAGTTTGACTTTTATGCCCTTGGTATGATATAATTAGGGCATATAAGTTAATTGGTTGGTGGTGAAAAAATGACACAGTCAGATGCTATTTTAAATCTAGCAAAAAAAAATAATGGAATAGTTACAACGAAAATGGTTGTAGAACAAAATCTTAATCGTAGTATGCTTACGTATCTTTGTGATAAAGGGGGACTTGAAAAAACAGCAAGAGGTGTATATATTTTGCCAAATGTTTTTGAAGATGAGTTTATAAATTTACAATCTAGATTTCAAAAAGGTGTATTCTCACTTGAAACGGCTCTGTTTTTACATGATTTAACAGACAGAACTCCTGTGAATTTCAATATGACTTTTCCAGAAGATTATAACCTTACACAAGTGAAATTACAAGGTGTAAGATGTGGCAGAAGTAAGCTTGAGTTTTATGATACTGGAATTATTGAAATTTTAACACCATCAAATAATAAAGTTCGAGTTTATTCAGTCGAAAAAACATTGTGTGATATTTTAATTACTCGAAATAGAGTGGATATAGGGATTATTAGCACTGCGTTTAAAAGATATAAAGACTTAGATAAAAAGAATATTCCGTTGCTGTCTAAGTATGCAAAAATGCTAAGAGTAGAAAAAAAAGTAAGAACGTATTTGGAGGTATTATTGTGAAAAATACAATGCAACTGAAAGCGATTATTAAAAATATTGCAAAAGAAAAGTCTATTTCAGCTCAAATTGTTTTACAAAATTATATGCTTGAACGTCTACTAGAGAGAATTTCATTATCTGAATTTAAAAATAGTTTTATATTAAAAGGTGGGTTTTTAATTGCATCTATGGTAGGTCTTGATACAAGAACTACTATGGATATTGATGCTACCATCAAGGGATTACCAGTTAATGAAGAAAAAATTTTACAGATGTTTTTAGATATTTCGGCTATTGAAATCGACGATAACGTAGAATTTAAAGTGTTGGGTATTACGGAGATTAGAGAAACGGATGAGTATAGTGGTTTTAGAGTGTCTATAACTGCAAACTATCCACCGATGGCGATACCATTAAAGTTGGATATAACAACAGGCGATAAAATTACTCCAAAAGAAATCGAATACAAATTTAAATTACTAACAGAAGATCGAAGTATTAGCATTTTAGCCTATAATTTAGAAACGATACTTGCTGAAAAACTTGAAACGATTATATCAAGAGGCGATCTGAACACTAGACCTAGAGATTTTTACGATGTGTATATTTTACATAAATTACAAAGTGATAATATAGATTTAAAAATATTAAAAAAAGCTTTTTTAGCTACTTGCGAAAAGAGAGATTCAGCACATTTGATTGAAAATTGTGATGAGATATTGATAGTGATTAAAGATAGCAAAGTTATGCATGATCAATGGAATAGATATCAAAAAGATTTTGATTATGCTAAGGATATTTTGTTTTATGATGTCTGTAAGAGTATTATAGAAGTGCTTTTTGATATACAAAAGCAACGAATGTAAATAGAAGGAGGGCGATGTAATGAGAACTGAATATGAAATAGAGAATTCTTTTATAGAAAAACTGGTATCTCTAGGATATGTGTATCGTACAGATATAAAAGATAGATATGATTTAGAACATAATTTTAAAGAACATTTTCAAAGATTAAATAGAGTTAGATTAACTGATGCAGAATTCATTCGACTTAAAGATGAAATCTTAACACCTGAAGTTTTTGAAGCTTCTAAGACTCTGAGAGAAATGAATACATTTAAACGAGATGATGATACGCCTTTGCAATATAGTCTGGTTAATATAAGGGATTGGTGCAAAAATGAGTTTGAAGTTATAAATCAATTGCGTATAAACACCGAAAATAGCCACCACAGCTATGATGTAATTATACTTATCAATGGTATTCCTGTTGTACAAATAGAACTTAAATCTTTGCAAATTACTCCTAAGCGTGATATGGAACAAATTATTGATTACAAAAATGATGTGGGGAATGGTTATACTAATTCTCTGTTATGCTTTATGCAATTGTTTGTAGTGAGCAACGAAACTACAACTTATTATTTTGCTAATAATCAAAAAGAACATTTTGCATTTAATGCAGATGAGCGTTTTTTACCGATATATCAATTTGCAGATGTTGACAATAAAAAAATAACAAAACTTTATGACTTCTCTGATATATTTTTCTCAAAATGCACGTTAGGTAAGTTGATTAGTAAATATATGGTTTTAGTTGTAAGTGAGCAAAAGTTAATGATAATGCGACCATACCAAATTTATGCTGTAAAAGCAATTATGGATTGCATTGAACAAAATCGTGGAAACGGCTATATTTGGCATACGACTGGAAGTGGTAAAACGCTAATTTCATTTAAGATTTCGACACTACTCAAAGATAATCCTAATATTGAGAAGTGCTTGTTTGTAGTGGATAGAAAAGATTTAGACAGACAAACACGAGAAGAATTTAACAAGAAGGTTGTGTTGAAAATAATACTAATACAGAAATGCTTGTTAATAGATTGGTATCGAATGATTATAGTGACAAAGTAATTGTAACAACTATTCAAAAATTGGGACTTGCACTAGATGAAAATAGCAAACGTAATAAAAATAAAAAAGATAAAGGATTAATTACTTATAAAGAGCAATTAACACCACTTCGTGATAAAAAAATTGCAATTATTTTTGGATGATATATCCGTTTTACTTGTAAAATTATGTATTTTATAGTATAATTATGACAATATAAAATAGAAAAAGAGGTGTTTTTTTGGAGTTGTTTTCAATCATAAGCGAAGATTTTTTTAAACCATTAACTAGCATAAATAAAAAAATTTATTTAGATTGCATAAAGCGTATATACAATATGTTGGAGGATAAATTCGAGATAGAGCGTTCGTATATTATAAAAAATTTGCAAGAATATTTTGAAGAAAATACTATTGAAATTATAGAGGAAAATGAAGAACTTCCAATTAACACAAAGGAAAGACCGAGCCAAATAATACGCTATTTAATAAATTGTGGTTGGATTGAAACGGAAACACGAAATGATTATTCAACTATGATAAATTTTAAAGATGAAGCAATTAATTTTATCCAAACCATTTTAAACATAGAAAATCAAAAAGAAATAGAATATAATGCATCAATTTACTCTATTTTTAACAATTTAAACTCACTTTTTAAAGATGAAATGTGTTTGCAACCATACACGCTTGTAATTCATAAAACTTTAGAAGATAAAAATGAATTGGTAAACGAACTTAAAAGACTTCGTAATAATATAAAAAAATTCACTGAAAAATTAACAATAGATAAAAATTTAGGCGAGGTTTTTGAAAATATTATTGAATTTAATAATAGCAATATTTCAGATAAATTTGAAAGGCTTACAACTAGAGATAATATTTCAAGATATAGACGTTCTATTTTATCAAATCTTGAAAAAATTAATGAAGATGACGAAATTTTGAAAAAAATTGCTTTAGAATATCAAGAAATTAACAAAGAAGATTTTAACTATGCTTTAGAAGAAATTTCGGGAGAAATTCGTGAAATTCAAAATTTTTTCCAATACGAGTATGATGTCATTATAAACGAGATAATAAAGAAAAATACAGAATATCGCAAAAAAGCTCTCGATAGAGCAAGATTTTTATATTCTGGTGAGCGAAAAAGCTATGTTTCACATATAAATTTCATTTTAAAGCAGTTTGAAAATGACGATTTGAACGAAATTTTTGAAAATAATACTATAAGCATATTTTCAAATAATTATATTGATGATACTAGCTTTTGTCCTATAAGAATTAACAAAACTAAAACTGCACCTGTAAAACTTGAGATTTTAGATGAGGTATCCGAGGAAATTAAGCTGAAAAATCGTGAAATTCTAAAAAAAACACAAGAAAATTTATTTAATGATGCAAATGTATCAAAATACTTAAGTGGATTTTTAAAAGATAAGCACAAACGCAAAGCTTCTGAAATGATTTTTACAAGCAGAAGATGCTTTGCGTTTATTTTATATAAAACATAGCTGTAAAGCGAGTAGAATTCCATTTTTAGTTACGGAAACATTAGAAAGTGTGACAGTTTCAAAATATAAATTTAAAGATTTTTATATAGAAAGGGTTTAATATGCAAAATGATGAAAATTTTAAAATAGCTAGTAATTTTTTAATCAATAACTGCTTTGTTTTAAAATCTTTAGAGGAAACTAGGGACAGTTATTTATATATTTTAAGTAATGAGAAGGAATTTGAAGATTTTTTTGGAAAAATAGGATATTCTTTATTGCGTGACGAAACAAACGGAGTTATAGGGCTTACAAATGAAAATTCTCAAGCAAAAACACGATTAAAAAAGATTGATAGCATTATAATTTTGATTTTAAGACTTTTATACATAGAGGAGAAATCTAAAATTTCTGTTGGTAAAAACGTAATTATTTTAGTTGATGATTTACAGGAAAAATTTAAGATTTTGGGGATTAAAAATGCACCGATTTTAACAAAAACAATGCTTAGAGATGTTTTTAGAATTTTGCAAAGATTTAATTTAGTAAAAAAACTTGACGCTGATATAACAAATCCTGAGTCGAAATTTATAATACTTCCTTCAATTTTATTTGCTGTAAGTGCTACAAATATAGAAAAAACATATGAGGAAATAAAGCTTAAAATTGAACGATATAACGAGGTGACTGATGAAGAAACTGACTAAAATACGCCTTATCAATTGGCATAATTTTGTAAATGAAACTATTGAAATAAATAATTCATTTGTGCTTACAGGTGCTAATGCTACGGGAAAATCTACGATTATTGACGCAATTTCGCTAGTTTTAACAGCAAATAGCAGAAATTTTAACAAGGCTGCTAACGAAAAAAGTAGTAGAGATTTAAAAAGCTATGTACGTTGCAAAATTGGAGATGAATCTAGCACTTATTTGAGGCAGGGGAGCGTTGTTTCTTTTGTGGCTCTTGAATTTTTTGATGACATAAAAAAACAAAATTTTGTAGTTGGAATAAAAATTAATTCTCCTGATGAGATGTCGTCAGTAACTCAAAAATGGTTTATAAAAGATTGCAAATTAGAAGATATTACATTTTTAAATGATAATATACCTGTTTTAGACAATGCATTATACGCAAAAAATGATAAAATTAAATTAATAGACACTGCAAGTGAAGCGAATAGAAGATTTTTAGTGATATTTGGAAATTTAGACCCAATATTTTTAAAACTTTTGCCAATGTCAATTGCATTTAAAAATATGGATGATATCCAAGATTTTATATATAATTTTGTTTTAGAAGAAAAAAATATAGATACGCTAACACTTCGTGAAAATTTATGTCACATAAAAGAAACCGAGGAACTTTTGGAAGAAATTGGTAGGGAACTTAAAAAACTTGATAAAATATTAGTGATAAACGATGAAGTTTTAGAAAATGAGCATAAAATTTTAGTAAACAAACTCGTTTTCTATAAATCAAGCATTGAAGATATTGAAAATACTATATTAAAAAATGAGAATACTATAAAAAATAACGAAAATAAAATTTTAAGATTACAAGATGAGAAGAAAACCCTTGAATATAATGAGCGAGATTTAGACGATAAACTTTTAGAGTATATTCAACAGCAAAAATCTATGGATAGTGCAAATTTGATTGCAACACTTGAAAGAAATTTGCAAGATTTAAGGAAAAACATCAATGAATTTACTGAAAATGAGGCGATGTTAGATAAAATTTTACTAAATATTGAGAAAAATTTAAAAAAATTAAGTCAATATAAAATAAATTTGAGTTTTGATAAAACAATGTTTTATGAATTTGACAAAGAAAACGAAAAAATTAAAAAAATCTCTCAAATAAACGAATTTAAAGAACAACAATTTAAAATTTATAATAAAAATTATTATGATTTATCAGGAAATATAGACGCACTTGAAAAAGATTTAGTTCAAATAGAAAAAGATTTAGCTGTGCTTCGTAAAAATAAAATAATTTACCCTAAATCAGCTGAATTGCTTAAAAAATTAATTCAAGATGAATTTAAAAATAGAAATATTAAGTCAGATGTATATATTTTTTGTGAACTTCTTGAAATTAGCGACCCAAAATGGACAAATGCTATCGAGGGTTATTTGAATAATCAACGTTTTTACATTATTGTAGACCCTAAGTATTATGATTTATGCACTAATGTTTTTAATGAAAATCGTGAAAAACTTGCAAGAACAGGTCTTGTAAATGTAATAAAAGTTTCAAATTGTGAGAAAAAAGAAAATACTTTATCGTGGTATGTAAAAAGTGATAATTATTATATTGAAACTTATGCAAATTACTTACTTTCCAGGGTTTTTGTAACAGAAAATGTGTTAAATCTTAAGGATTTTGACATATCTATCACTCAAAATTGCGTATTATATCAAAATTATACGCTTAGAAATTTAAATCCAGAATCATATAAAATACCTTATATAGGAAAATCTGCATTAAGTCGTCAATTAAAACTAAAAGAGGTAGAATATGTCGAAACTAAGGGGAAATTAACGGTTTTAAGAGATGAATATAGAAAAAATGAGAGGATTTTAGAAGCTTTAAAGGATTTAAATACGAATGATGTCGAAAAATTGATAAATACGCCGAAACTGAAGCATAAAGCTTTAAACGATTTTAAATTGGTCGAAGAAGAAATAAATGATGCTAAAAATCAACCTGATTATATTGAAATTTCAAATAAAATTGAAAATTGCAAAAACCAAAAGACTGAAAATAAAGTAAATCAAGAAAGTTGTATAAAAGTAATTTCAAATTTAGAAAATATTAGCAATGATTTAAAAAATAAAAATTTGGCAGTAGAAGAAATACGCAAAAATTACGAGCAAGATTTTAATAAAAATTCAAATGATAATCAAGTGGCATTACAAAAAGCTTTAGAAAATATGAGTAGAAATATTAAAAAAAATATATCTATGGCAGAAGATGAGAAAAAAAGACTTGAAAAAGAAAGCATCAGTTTAAATAGTAGCTTGAATTTTGAAAAAAATAGCTTTGATGGTGGAAATCTTGGTGATATAAAAAATTACAGTTTAAGACGTGATGAGTTATTTAATGTGGAAAAACAGCGAGGGGAAACCGATTTGAAAAAAGCTCGTGACCAAGCTGATAATATATTTCGTCAAGATTTTGTATCGAAAATAGGTGCTAATATAACGGAAGCGAATGAAATTTTTAATAGATACAATAAAATGCTGAAAAATACAAAATATGGCGATGAAGTTTATAAATTTACTTATCAACCGAAAAAATCTAAAGAAAATATCTATAAAATGCTTATTTCCAGCCAAAATACAGCTTATGAAGGTTTAAATTTATTTGCTATGCAACATCACGAAGAATATGGAGATGAAATTCAAGAAATGTTTGATACGTTGCTTTCAAACAAGGACGCAAAACGCATTAATGAAATTACAGATTATAGAAATTATCTTGATTATGACATTGAAATAACCAATATTGCGACAGGGATTAAGCGTAAATTTTCAATATCTAGCAAAGATTTTAGTGGTGGGGAGTCGCAAGTACCATATTATGTTGTGATTTCTGCTTCTTTTGCAAACTTATATCAAAAAGGAAATACTATAAAAATTATAATTTTAGACGAGGCTTTTAGCCATATGGACGCATTTAGAGTTGAAAGTATGTTGGATTTCTTTAAAACTTTGGGTTTTCAGTTCATTATAAGCGTACCTTTTGATAAATATCAAACTTTTGGAAAAAAAGCTGATAGCATTATAATGACTTGCAAGGAAGGCAAACGAAGTTATTTAGATACTATTAATTTGAATGTTGAGGACACTTAAATGGTAGAAATTTTAAATAAATTGATTGATAAATTTGAAAATAGCAAAACTTATGTTAAAACTAGTAAGATAAAACAGAATTTTCGTATAAATATTTCAAAAATACACCCAAGATATGATGATGAATTTGAGTTTGACTATTTTGAGGATATGAATTATAAAATTTTAGATGCTGTAAACAAAAATTTTATTAAAATATCTGAAAAAACAGGCGAAAAAATCATTTCAGTGCAATTAAACACGGAAAATGTAAATGAAATTTATGTTTTTCTTGAAAGAACACCTAAAATTGATAAAAACAATGAAAATATTACTCTTTTAAACAAATATAAGGGGAATTACGAAATTTTAGATTTATATATTAATGATTTGCTAGAAAGTATTAATTCAAACAAAAATATTGAGATTTATGAAGACGATTTAATTGCGATTAACGAAATTTTAAAACTTGAAAGCGAAACTTATTATTATAATTTTTCGGCAAGAGTATTTAATAATTCTAAAAAATTCAGTCAAATAAGTAATAAAATTGCTAAGATTTTTTGTAAATATAGTGAATATGATGACGAAAAAAACGTTTTATCGTTTTTTAACTTAGTGAAAACACCATCTTATGTATATTTTAAAGGTAAAGGCTGTGTTAAATTTAATAGTCAAAAAATAGATTTAGATGGTTTGGATATAGCTATAAGTGCGAAAAATTTAGATGATATTGAGGTTAAAGTAGCTGTTTCTAAAATTATTACAGTAGAAAATCTAACAACATTTCATACTTTGAATGAAAAAAATGCTTTTGTGGTCTATTTAGGTGGTTTTCACAATAGTATAAGACGAAAATTCTTAATTTCTTTGCATAACTTAAATAAAAATGCAGAATTTTATCATTTTGGAGATATTGATGCAGGTGGATTTTATATTTTTAATCATTTAGTAGAAAAAACGAAAATTCCATTTAAACCGTATAAAATGGATATTGAAACTTTGAAAAAATATCATAAGTTTACAAAAGAATTAACTATTGAGGATAGAAAACGCTTAAATAACCTAAAAGATAGTATGTTTTTTAAAGAAGTTTGCTATATGCTTGAAAAAAATGTAAAACTTGAGCAAGAAGTAATAGAAAATAGCTAAGAGTATTTGAAAAAATTCAAACGAAAGAAAAACAAATGGGAGAATATAATTCCTCATGCAAAATAATAATATAATACGCTGGAGTAAATGGTTTGGGAAAAACTACACTTCATAATATTAGCAAAGTAGAAAGTTTGAGAATTAATCCAGATGAAGTTATAGTTCGAATGAAATTCTAAAAAGTGTTAAAAAAGATGGACATGGAATAGAAGATAGTTTAATAGAAACACACTTTGTTAAAACTAAAGAAAATATTGTAAATATCGCTAAAAATAGTTTGATTGATATTTATTTCTATGATAATTCAGAAAGCAACATATTGCTATCAGCAAGTTATAGCGAAGCAAATTGGGTTGAATATAGTGATGTTAAGTGGGTTGATGAGTTGAAAAATCAAATTTTAGTTTGCTGAAAAATATTGAAAACTAAAGAAAAATATAAAATGTATTGCTGATAACATTTTGATAGCAAAAAGTAAGAATAATCCTAATACCAATGAGAATATGAAGAAAAACACCACGATTTAAAGCAGTTTTTGGACGTCAAGATACGCATTTTACATCTAAAAACGGAGAGTGGGAGTAGAAAACACTGGATTTCAAGTTAAACTTTAAATAGATAAAAACACGGTTTTGGCCGTGTTTTTATGCGTTTGTAGGCATTTTGTGGCGAAAAAGTTGAGTGTAAAATTTGCAAAATCTCAAATGATGGCATTTTGATAGCATAAAATAAATTGCGATAGCAATTTGAAAGGCGAAGCCTCGTGCGAAAGCACGTTTTATGTTTCATCGAAGATATAGCACTTTTTAAATATGAAATAATATCACGAGTAGTATCATACTAGTATCACGGATTATTATAGCTTAAATTTTATGAAAATTAAAACAGAAAAAAGAAAATATGCTGGCTATATATTGGCTACACACTAAGAATATGCTATAATAAAACAAAGAGGTGAAACTATGCAACGATTTTCAGATAAAGTAAATTTACACAGTCAAATTATTAGTGAAATAAAAAGTGGTAAAAAACGAACACATTGGATGTGGTTTGCATTTCCTCAAATTAGAGGTCTTGGTAGAAGTGAGATTGCACAGTTTTACGCTATAAAAAACAAAGAACAAGCAATAGAATTTGCAAATCATGATATTTTAGGTTGTAATTTAAGAGAGTTATGCCGTGAACTTTTAAATCTTGAAACAAATTCTGCAAAAGAAATTTTCGGAGAGATTGATGCGTTAAAACTTAAATCGTCAATGACATTGTTTTACACTGCAACGCATGATAAAATATTCAAAATGGTTTTAGATAAGTTTTATACTGGAGAACTTTGTGATAAATCAATAGTATAATTTATGGTATCAGTTAGTACTGATACCATTTTTGTCATCTGTTATGTGTTATTATATCATTATAAGGAGATGATAATATGAAGAAAATTTATTGCAACAACCGTGATGAAGCTATTAAAACTAGGGAAATACTAGAAGATATGGTGACGAATTATGAAACTAGATTTGAGATTTCTGATTTGTTTGGTTTGACAAACGATTTTAAGAGTATAAGGGCAGAAATATTTGATGATTACAATTTTAAAAACTCAGAAAATTCATTAGTTTTTGCTAAATCCAGCGAAGAAGAATACCGTGCGAATTATAGTGAGATTGAGAGTGAATCCAGAGCTTTTGAACATATAAAAGCAGATTTGACTGAAATTCTTGTTATATGTGATTGTGACAAAGTATTAAGTGGCGAATATCAATCTATTGATGTTGATTATCTACGTGGTTGTATGGTAGAAATTTTATGGCCAAAATGTATGAGTGAAACTATTTCGATTAACTTATCAAGTGAAGCGAATCCACAAAGTAAGGTTTTGTCGTATATAAATCTTTTGGATAGAGAAGATGTTACTGAAAATAATATTTTGATTTCTAATGTGGAAGATAAAAAACGTGTTAATATAACTTGTTATTACTGTAAAATTTCGGATATTATAACAGGGATTGAATCAGTAGCCAAGAGTGTTGGTATGTCGAATGTTGAAAGATTTTTTGCAGACAAAGACCACTATATTGCCATGGAATATACAATAGAAGATCAGTTTGAAATGCCTAAGGTTACCTTTGAGTGTCAGACGTATATGTTTGTAAATATTTTGCTTGCGAAAGATACATGTATAGCAAAGAGTGATGTTGTGAAAACACTACAAGCTGAGCGAAAATGCAAAGGATATATATTAAATACTCAGTATGGTGATTTTGAGAAAGATAAAGTTCAATTTATTTATACTGGGATTTGCAAGCCAACGATGTATAGACCTGACAGTTTTACACATGGTGTTGTGCATACTAATAAGCATTTACTTGTGGTTTCAAATTATCTTAGTGATCATTGTTTGGTAGTTAAAACAGATGATGTTAACGGCGTTAGAAATGAGATTTTCAATCTTGTTGACAACGATTCATTTAAAGGTTTGTTTTATAATGAACTAACAGAAAAACTATCAAAGTTTTTTAATATTCACGCAGATATTTGTGAAAAAGTCGATAATTTTTATGATAATGTTTATTTTGAATTAAAAAATGGTCAATATTTAAGGTTTTATAGTAAAAATTCAAATGATAATGTAGTATTTGCACCAAATAGAGAAAGTTTTTACCGTGAATATATGCACGTTGATTATGTGATTGAAAATGATGTAATTGAATTAACGTCAGTCTTTTATGACGATTACGGCACTCGTATATCATCAAAGGTTGCAATTTGCGAATTAAAATTAGTGCTAAATGCTATGATATCAGAAACGTCTATAAATAAAATAAGTGAGTATGAATTTTGTAAAAGGTTATCAAAATTACGTGATGAGCATTGGGTTTTTGAACGGTTTGAAAGTATAAAACAGGTGCAAGAAAAACTTGAGGTGTATGATAGAATGTTTGTACATATTGCAACTGACAAACTTGATTTTGATGTTCTGAAAGAATTTGATGATGATAAAATTTTAAATACAAGCATTAGCTTGAATTCTAGTAAAACTAGGTTTTACGTTTTACACTCTAATGTGTCGCATAGAGAACTCAAAGAATATGCAATGAGTTATTGATAATTGTGGACAATGTGTACGTAAATGTGATAAAATAAGCTAAAAGGTGGGAATTTTATGAAAGATACGAATATATTTAAATACGCAACGTCTGAACTTTCACAAGACGCATTTATCTGCTTTCTAGTGGCTCACGCAAGTGAAAAAAGTGATATTCAAGTTACTGCAAGAAATTTTCTAGAAATTATCTTGAAAAGTAAGGGTTATAGCCTTAAAGAAACTTCGAAAATCGAAATAAAAAAGCGATATAAAAATATTGATGTACTTGTGATCGTTGATGATATTTATATCATAATCGAAGACAAAATATTCACGAACACACATGATAATCAAGTTTTGAGATATAAGCAAACACTGATTGACGAAAATATCGATGAAAACAAAATTATCTGCGTGTATTATAAAACTACCGAACAAGCACACAAGGAGAAGAATATTGACATAGAATTCAAAAGAAAAGATTTGATAAAACTCTTTAGCAAGTGCAAGGCGGAAAACCAAAGCTATGTTGATTATTTAGAGTATTTGACTGATTTTGAAAATCAAGTTAATTTATATAAAACTACACCTATTGAAAATTGGGGGAAAGTACAGTATTTCGGATTTTTTGATGAACTTAAAACTCAAATTTTGGATGAGTATTCTTATGATTATAAATATGTGAGTAACAAACAAGGTGGGTTTAGCTGTTTTTGGATTGATGATATTATTGAGTCACCAAGAAGTGGAGATTGGTTTTATATTCAGATTGAAAATAACAAAATTGTGCTTAAATATACAACTGTTAATGATGGCTGCAAGGTATGCCGAGCAAATTTGTTGAAATACTTTAAAGATAAAATTAGTGTAGAAAATAAAGCTCAGAGAAGTGGGAAATATATGTCGGTTTGTCATTTGGAATACGATGAGAAAGACTATGCAGAGAAGCTTAGGCTGATGATAAATACACTGAAAAACTGTGATTTAAGGAATGTGGTTTACAATGGCGAATATTAAACTAAGAATGCTTAAAGTTTTAGAAATTTTAAAAGAAACAGATGAAGAAAACCCAATTACTGCACCACAAATAGTAGACAAACTTGAAAACTATGGGTTGAATGCAGAGCGAAAAGCAGTTTGTCGTGATATTTCGATTTTAAGCGAAGAATATGATGTTGTAAAACACGAGGACAACAAAAAAGGTTACTACATAAACGAACGCACGTACGAAGATTGGGAAATAAAAGTTTTAGTGGACAGCGTCAGTGGACTTAAGTTTTTAAATGCTTGTGACAAGAAAAATATCACAGATAAACTTCTTTATGAAGTATCAAGTAATAGTAGGAAGTCTATTGCAAAGCTTAGCTTTAGTGGGAAAAAATCGTCTCGATACAATATAGATAATTTGATGAAAGCTATTAAAAGTGGAAAGAAAATTCTTGCAAAATATCATAAACGTAATGAGAAATATTTACTAAATCCGTACGATTTAGTACTAGATAAAGAATGTTATTACTTACTTTGTAATGTTGACAAATACGATAATCTAAGTTTTTTCAGAGTAGACAAATTCACTGAAATAGAGATATTAAATGATAATGTTAAAATAGATATTCTTGGTGATAACCCAAGTATGACACTTGAAGAATTTGCAAAAAAATCCATATATAAATTTACTGGAGATACCGTGACAGTACATATCGAAACTTACGAATATATGATAGATACTATGAAAGATTTCTTTGGTGATGACGTTAGTATCATTAAACGTGGAGATGTTGTAAACGTTCGAGCAAACGTTTTAGATAGCGATGGTCTATACTTTTGGTTACTTCAACAGGGAGATAATTTGAAGGTTATTACACCAACTACAGTTCGTGAAAAACTTATAGCTAAAATTGATAAAATGAGAGAAATCTATAGATAAAAATCTTGTTGCTTATGTCATATAGCTATATTTTGTTTTCTGTGATAAACTGTCCTTACTAAAACTAAGGAGGACTTTAAATGGCAAAAATATCATTCAAGGAATTTTACGATGGCGAAAAATATGGAGTGCAAGGTTACGCAGTTGGAGAGTACGCAAAAATTGATAGAGATGATTTAAATTCGCTACTTGTAATTACGACAGGATATGCAATCAAAGAATTTATCAAACTAATAAAAAACGGAGACTTTATTTCGGAATTTGAAACCGAGATGAAGTCTTTTTATGTGTGCGAAAGTGAGTGTGACGATGAAAAATCTTGAAAAACTATTCGAAACATTCTACAAAACAAGTGAACAAGTTGATTTAAATGAAAATATTGAAAAATTGAGAATAGAACTTCGTCAAAGCGTGAGCGATGAGGACAGAAGAAAAATTTTGAGAATCGTAGACGATATGAATTTGATAAAATCGATACAGCTTAAAGAAAGTTTTGTCGCAGGCTTAAAATTGGGGTTAGAAATTAAAGAAGAACTTAAAAATTGTTAAAATGAATATAAAATAACGAAAGACTTAGAGAAATCTAGGTCTTTTTTG
>JAWXUO010000025.1:0-27954 GCA_044426355.1 Clostridia bacterium
AATTACTAATATGTATATTCTGACGATTTACCTGATGGAGTAGATGTAGTGTTTAATACTAATAAAACAAAAACTACACCTAAAAGCGAAGTTTTTAAAAATATAACAAGTGACCCAGATAATCCTTTTGGGTCGTTGATTAAAGCAGGAGGACAAAGCTACTATATTGATTCTAATGGTGAAAAACAATTATCTTTAATAAACAAAAGAGCAGAAGAGGGAGATTGGAGTCAATGGAGCGATAAATTACCGTCACAATTTTTATCAAAACAAAATTTAAGTTTGATAAAGAAACAATTAAATCTAGCAACTGTAGATAAACAAGCTGAGTTTGATGAAATACTATCTTTAAATAATCCAACAGTGAAAAAAGCGTTGTTGAAATCTTTTTCTGATGATTGTGACTCGGCAGCAATCCATCTGCAAGCTGCTTCTCTACCAAGGCAAAAATATCAAGTTATTTTACCAGTACCATCTATGAAAGACAACGAAGTATATGCTCCTAATTATAAAAATGGTGAAAAAATAGCTTTAGTTAGGTTTCCACACGGTGGGACATTTGAAATACCTATTTTGACAGTTAACAACAAACAGGTTGATGCTAAAAATATGTTAGGTAATGCTCTTGACGCTATCGCTATAAATAGTAAAGTAGCTGAGCGTCTTTCGGGAGCTGATTTCGATGGCGATACAGTTATGACCATACCTACAGGTAATAAAATAAATATTACTTCTACGCCAACTCTTAAAGGCCTAGAGGGATTTGACCCTAAAATGTCTTATGGAGGCAAAGAAGAGGGTAGTTATAAAGTTATGAAGAATACTCAAACTGAAATGGGTAAAATTTCAAACTTAATTACCGATATGACACTAAAAGGAGCTACACAAGACGAGTTAGCTAGAGCCGTGCGACATAGTATGGTAGTTATTGATGCTGAAAAACATAAATTAGACTATAAACAAAGTGAAGTAGATAATGGTATAGCTAGTTTAAAGAAAAAATATCAAGGCACTATAGGGGTAGATGGTAAATATCACGAGGGAGCAGCCACTCTAATATCACGAGCGAAATCGGAAACATCTATAATAAAACGTAAAGGTAGTCCCATTATCGATAAAGATACTGGGGAACAAACATACAAGCAGGTTGTTGAAGAGTATGTTGATAAAAAAACAGGCAAAACAAAAGTAAGAACTCAATCAAGTACCAAAATGGCAGAAGTAAAAGATGCCTATATTTTATCATCAGGTACACCACAAGAAGAAGCTTATGCAGACTATGCTAATAAAATGAAATCTTTAGGTAATGAGGCTCGTAAAGTAATGGTTAATACTGGGAAAATTACATACTCGGCTACAGCTAAGGATGTATACCAACAAGAGGTGGACTCCCTTACTGCTCAATTAAACATAGCCCTTAAAAATGCACCTAAAGAAAGACAAGCACAAGTCATAGCGAACGCAACTGCTTTAGCTAAAAAGCAGTCCAACCCCGATATGACTAATAGTGAGGTTAAAAAAGCAAACCAACAGGCACTAACATCAGCTAGAATAGCAGTCGGTGCTAAAAGAACCACTATTAAAGTGACTGATAATGAATGGGAAGCTATACAAGCTGGTGCTATCAGCGAGAACAAATTAATCCAAATTATTAACAACGTAGACATTGATAATTTAAGACAACGTGCAACACCTAGAATTACTACAACTTTAAGTGATGCGAAAATCAATAAGATAACATCTATGAATAATTCAGGATATAGTTTAAGCGAGATAGCAACAGCGTTAGGTGTTTCTACATCAACAATATCTAAATACTTAAATTGAAAGGAGTAACGATGGAAAATGAAGTAATGTTGTCAACCCACGATAATCCTTTCAATCCTTTTGAACAATTTAGTTCTTGGTTGATGTATGATGTCGAAAAAGGTTACAATTCTTGTGATTATTTAGGAAGAATTGCTAGAACTTCTGAACAGTTTTCAGATGAAGAAAACGCTAAAGAAATAGAAAGAGCAATTGATGAAATAATAAAGTATGATTTTAGAAACATTTATCGAAAAATAGTTAAGAAAAGAAGTAACAATGCCGTTTAATATGTTTTAAATATTATAAATGGACGTGGGGGGTGTTGGAAACTAACATACCCTCCCGTTATCACGCCCTCCTTAAAAAATCTCCGGAGGGAAAATTTCTAGTAATAAAGGTGGTGTTTAATAAAAGTAATATTTCACAGGAGGTGTATATATGGCAAAAACGCAAAATTCTAAACCTACTAAATCTATTAGACCAGCTTTATCTCCTGAAACAAGAGAAAATCAAATGATATCTTTGGCAGTAGACTTAGTGGAGAAACAATTATTAGAAGGGACTGCCTCATCACAAGTTATATCGCATTATTTAAAATTAGGTTCTACGAAAGAGCGAGTAGAACTTGAAAAATTAAAGCTTGAAAAAGAATTAATAGAAGCGAAAACAGAAAATATGCGTTCTGCTCAACGTAGCGAAGAAGTGTATACAGAAGTTTTGAATGCTATGAAACGCTATAATGGTACAGGTGATACGTATGATTAGAACCTATGCAAATCTCAAAAAAATAAAAACATTTAATGAGAGGTTTGAATATCTAAAACTTGATGGTATTGTGGGAGTTGAAACTTTTGGATTTGATAGATATTTAAATCAAAAGTTTTACAAATCTAGTATTTGGAGAAAAATAAGAGATGAAGTAATCACAAGAGATAATGGTTGTGATTTAGGTTTGGAAGGATATGAGATGAATAGTAATATTATAATTCATCATTTAAATCCAATAAACCAACACGACGTTAAAAATTTATCCGAGTTTTTAATTAATCCAGAATATCTAATATGCACTTCTATGCATACACATAATAGTATACATTATGGAAACGATAAATCAATTCCAATGACGAATGTTGTACGCTCTAAAAACGATACTTGCCCTTGGAAACAATAAATTGGAGGATATAGAATGAACGAAAATCAAAACAAATTTGAAAAAGCAAACGCTGAAGTTAACGAACAAACGGAAGCGATGACGAATGAAACATCGGTTGATGTTGAAAAATTAATAGGCATAGTTAAAATATTACCTAAACAAAAATTAAATGTTCGAGAAACGGCAACGCTCACAGCAAATGTTAAAAAAACATTATCTAATGGAGATATCATAGAAATAGACCATGAAAAATCCACTGAAGATTTCTACAAAGTTACGATTGATGATATAGAAGGATTTTGTTTAAAGAAACATATTTCTCTTGAGTAAGAGGTTTTTATAATGAGTATATTAACTTCGGTAAAAAAACTCTTAGGTATTTCGGAAGACGATACGCATTTCGATGCCGACATTATAATCCATATAAATTCGGTATTTTTTATACTTAATCAAATAGGTATGGGTAAAAATTTCAGTGTTATAGATAAAGAAACTCTGTGGGAAGATTACATAGATGCGACAAATTTGGAACTCGTTAAAACATACACATACCTTAAAGTCAAAATGTTATTTGACCCACCGACAAGTTCGGCTGTCATCGAGTCTACGAATAGAATGATAAATGAGTTTGAGTGGAGAATACAATTAGTTTGTGAGTTAAAAGGAATGTGTGAGGGAGAAAAATAATTATGAAAGACGTTTTACAACATTACGGTGTTCTAGGGATGAAATGGGGTGTTAGGCGAAGCGGTGGTTCTACGTCTAATAGCGTAAAGTCAGCTAAATCAATGAGTGACGATGAATTAAGAAAAACAGTGAATAGAATGCAAATGGAAAAACAATATTCTCAATTAACTAGCTCAAGCGTTAAAAAAGGTAATGACTACGTGTCCTCGATAATTAAAACTGGAACCACTATTGCGACGGTTACCTCTACAGGATTAACTATTTATAATAATGCTAAGAAAATTCAAGAAATTTTAAATAAATAGATAGGAGAAAATATGGCTTTATCTAACACTGCTATACCTAAATATTATGGAAAATTTCGAGAAGCTGTTATAAATGGTGAGATACCTGTATGTAAAGAAATTTCTTTGGAGATGAATCGCATCGATGATTTAATTGCTAACCCCGGTATATATTATGACGATTTAGCCGTTGAAGGGTTTATAAATTACTGCGAAGAAGAGCTTACTTTAACTGACGGTGCAGATTTAAATTTGTTAGAGTCTTTTAAAGTATGGGCAGAGCAAATATTTGGTTGGTACTATTTTGTTGAACGAAGTATTTATGTGCCGAACGAAGATAATCACGGAGGTCATTATACTACTAAAAGAGTTAAAAAAAGACTTGTAAATAAACAGTATTTAATAGTAGCTCGTGGTGCAGCAAAGTCAATGTATGCATCTTGTATTCAAAATTACTTTTTGAACGTAGATACAACTACCACTCATCAAATAGCGACAGCTCCTACTATGAAACAAGCAGAAGAAGTGTTAAGCCCTATAAAAACTTCTATAACAAGAGCTAGAGGACCTCTATTAAGGTTTTTAACAGAGGGTTCATTACAAAACACCACAGGTTCAAAAATTAATAGACAAAAACTTGCATCTACCAAAAAAGGTATAGAAAATTTTTTGACAGGTTCGCTCTTGGAAATAAGACCTATGAGTATAAACAAACTACAAGGTTTGAGAAACAAAGTAGCGACAGTTGATGAGTGGTTATCGGGTGACATTAGAGAAGATGTAGTAGGAGCAATAGAACAAGGAGCTTCTAAAGTTGATGAATATTTAATAGTAGCAATCAGCTCAGAGGGTACAGTTCGTAATGGAAGTGGCGATACTATCAAAATGGAGCTTATGGACATTCTCAAAGGTGATTATATCAATCCACATACGTCTATATGGTATTACAAACTAGACAATATAGATGAGGTTTTAAACCCTGAAATGTGGTTAAAAGCAAATCCTAATTTAGGAAAAACAGTTACTTACGAAACGTATCACCTTGATGTGGAAAGAGCTGAAAAAGCACCTGCTTCAAGAAATGATATATTAGCGAAGCGTTTTGGCATTCCGATGGAAGGATATACATATTTCTTTACATACGAAGAAACGCTACCACATAAGAAAAGAGATTATTGGCAACTGCCATGTGCGTTAGGTGCAGATTTATCACAAGGTGATGATTTCTGTGCTTTTACTTTTTTATTCCCTTTATCAAATGGTAAATTTGGGATAAAAACACGAAATTATATAACATCATCAACATTAATGAAATTACCCACTGCGATGCGTATAAAATACGACCAATTTATGTCTGAGGGAAGTTTGATAGTTTTAGAGGGGACTATTTTAGATATGATGGAAGTTTATGAAGATTTAGACAACCATATAATCGAATGTGGTTACGATGTTCGATGCCTAGGATTTGACCCGTATAACGCAAAAGAATTTATACACAGATGGGAGCAAGAAAATGGTTCATTTGGTATAGAAAAAGTTATACAAGGTACAAAAACAGAATCCGTTCCATTGGGAGAATTAAAAAAACTTTCAGAGGAGAGAATGCTTTTGTTTGACGAAGATTTAATGACGTTTGCTATGGGCAATACAATAACTTTAGAAGATACCAATGGTGGTAGAAAACTGTTTAAAAAAAGATACGAGCAAAAAATAGACGCTGTTGCTGCTATGATGGACGCATATATTGCGTATAAAATTAACAAAGAAGCTTTTGAATAGAGGGGATATGATAATGAATTTAAAACATTACGGTGTTCTAGGAATGAAATGGGGTGTTAGGCGAAGTGATTCACAATTAAGTCGAAAAGATAATAAATGGGTAAATAAAAATAGTGATAAAATCACATCGAAAACTCAAAAAAAAGTATCCAAAGAGATGGATAAATATGGTAAAGAATTGTTGAAAAACGATAATGCTGTAAATAAAACAGGAAAATTAAGTTCTAATACCATTAATGCGTATAACAAAAAGATGGCATCTCTTATGAATACACAAATTTCAGGACTAAGTTCGCCATCGGGTAAAGTGGTGCAATTCGTTGCAAAAAGAGGTGAGGTTGGAGTATTTATGGCTTTAGCTGACCAAGGATATAATATGTCACAACTTAAAAACGGTATTTATGATTCTGGAAAAGTTGCATATAAAAAACAAGTCATAAACAAGGTAAGTAGTGGGAGGTGATAATTAAATGGGTGTTACTATAGGTAATAGAATAAAAAAAGCATGGAATGTTTTTATTGGTAAAACTCCTTATTTGTATAGTAGCGAATTAGGTTCTAGTTATGGACATAGACCAGATAGAGTTAGATTTACGAAAGGTAATAAACAAACTATAGTTGCTTCGATTTATAATCGAATAGGAATAGATTCAGCTTGTATAAGCATAAGGCATGTAAAACTAGATGATAATAATCGTTTCTTATATACTATAGATTCTGGTATAGATAATTGTCTTACGTTAGAAGCGAATATAGACCAAACTGGGAGAAGCTTTCTTCAAGATGTGGTAATGTCTATTCTTGATGAAGGTTGCGTTGCAATAATACCTGTTGATACGGTGACGACTGAGAGCAATATTGATATTTTAACAATGCGAACAGGAAAAATCTTAGACTGGTATCCCGAACATATACGAGTAAGAGTTTATAACGAAAAGACAGGTAGAAAAGAAGAAATTGTATTACCTAAAAAATCAGTAGCTATTATCGAAAACCCGCTGTTTGCTGTTATAAATGAACCAAACTCAACTATGCAAAGATTAATTAGAAAACTAAGTTTACTAGATGCCGTTGACGAGCAAAGTAGCTCTGGTAAATTAGATTTGATAATACAGCTTCCGTACGTAATAAAATCAGATGCGAGAAAACAGCAAGCAGAACAACGTAGACTAGATATAGAACAACAATTATCTAGCACGAAATACGGTATAGCTTATACTGATGGTACGGAAAAAATTACGCAGTTAAATCGCTCAGTCGAAAACAATCTAATGACTCAAATAGAATTTTTAACGAGTATGCTATACAGCCAGTTAGGGATAACGCAGAGTATATTAGATGGAACGGCAGACGAACAAACAATGCTTAATTACTATAATCGCACAATAGAACCAATTTTATCGGCTATTGTTGACGAAATGAAACGAAAATTTCTTAGTGAAACAGATAGAAAAGAGTCAACGTCTATCGTTTTCTTTAGAGATCCATTCAAGTTAGTACCTGTTAATAATATATCTGAAATCGCTGATAAATTTACTCGTAACGAGATAATGACATCTAATGAAATTAGACAAATTATAGGTATGAAACCGTCAGAAGACCCAAAAGCTGACGAGCTAAGAAACAAAAATTTAAGTGCTCCTTCGGAAGATGTAAAAACCGAAGGCGAAGATTAACAGGAGGAAAAATTCAAAATGAAAAACAAATACGATTTTAGTGGTTGGGCGACGAGAAACAACCTTAAATGTTCTGATGGTCGAACTATAACAAAAGATGCTTTTAAGCATAATGATGGACAAAAAGTGCCTCTTGTATGGAATCACAGACATGACGATTCTATGAATATTCTAGGTCATGCACTACTTGAAAATCGAGAAGAAGGTGTATACGCATATTGCACATTTAATGATACAGAGGCTGGTAGAAATGCCAAAATGTTAGTCGAACACGGCGACATCTCAGCATTATCTATATATGCGAACAGACTTAAACAAAATGGAACTAATGTTTCGCACGGTGAAATCAGAGAGGTTAGTTTGGTTTTAACAGGAGCTAATCCGGGAGCATTCATCGACACGGTAATAAGCCACGGAGAAACAATGGACGAGGAAGCTATCATATATAATGGTTTGGATATTTCAATAAGTCACTCCAAAGATAAAAAAGAAGCGACTGATGAAACAATTCAAGATATTTACAATACTTTTAGCGAAAAACAAAAAGATGTTGTATGTGCTATGATTGGAATGGCATTAGAAGAAAACCAAAACGAAAAAGGAGAAGAAATGATGAAACATAACGTATTTGAACACGACGTAACAAAAGAAGAAAACAGCTTAACGCACGGTGATGGGGTTAGTATTATCGAATTAGCAAAAACTAAAAGTGTAGGTAGCTTGCAAGAAGCCGTATCTGTATTTATAGAACAAGATGAAAATTTACAACATGGTTTTGAAGATGTTGAAACTTTATTTCCAGACTACGAGTTAGCTAACCCGGGTGCACCAGAATTAGTAGCTCGTGATTATGGTTGGATGGATTCTGTTATTAAAAAAGCTCATAAATCACCATATAGTCGAATTAGAACTAGACAAGCAGACATAACTGATTTAACGGTTAGAGGTAAAGGGTTTAAAAAAGGCAAACAAAAAAGTGCTGTAGGAAACACTAAATTAATATCAAGAACTACGGACCCACAAACTGTATACGTAAAAGATGCGTTACATAGAGATGACATAATTGATATTACAGATTTCGATGTAGTTGAATACCAATACGGAATTATGAAGTCGTCGTTAAATGAAGAAATTGCAATTGCTTGTATGATTGGTGATGGTCGTGAAGATGGAGATGCTGATAAAATTGAAGAAACGCACATCAGACCAATCTGGAAAGATGATGAGTTATTTACAATTCATAGCGATGTTGACATCGAAACAACACGTAAAGAAATCCAAGGCACAAACACGTCTGCAAGTTTTGGGGATAATTACATATATGCTGAAGCAATCGTTACAGCTTCGCTATACTCAAGAGAACAATACAAAGGTTCAGGTTCTTTAGACTTCTATTGTACACCACACCTACTTAACGTGATGTTACTTGCTCGTGATATGAATGGACGTAGAATTTACGATTCAAAAGCAGATTTAGCTAAAGCATTAAACGTTAACACTATTCATACAGCAGAACAATTCGAGGGTAAAACTAGAACTACTGCTGATGGGACAACTAAAAAACTACTAGGTTTATTCGTTAATATGAAAGACTATCAAATAGGTTCAACAAAAGGTGGAGAAATTGCTAAATTCAGACAATTCGACATTGATTTCAACCAAGAAAAAATGCTTATAGAAACTAGATTATCTGGTGCACTTATTCGTGTTAAATCAGCAATTGCTTTAGAAGAAACAATTACAACATCTGAAGAAACAGTTGGATAATTAAGGGAGAAATTCAAAATGTCTAAATGGTATGGAAAAATAGGCTATGCTCAAACAACAGAGAAACAATCGGGAGTATGGAGTGAAGATTTTATCGAAAAGTCTTATTATGGCGAGGTTACTAGAAATTCCAGAAAACTACAATCAAGTAGTGGAGTTAACGACGACGTAGTGATATCTAACGAGATAAGTATTATATCAGACCCATATTCCATAAATAATTTCCATACCATAAGATATGTAGAATATATGGGTGTTAAATGGAAAGTGGTTTCGGTTGAAATTAAAAGTCCTAGACTATTTTTATCAATAGGTGGTGTTTATAATGGATAAAAGAAAATTATTACACGAAATGTTATGCGAAATCAACCAAAACATTAACGTGTATTATCAACCACCGAACAACACACAAATCAAATACCCTGCTATCGTTTATAGCAGAGAGCGTATCAAAAATAATTTTGCAGGAAACGCAGTGTATTTACAAAAATATCAATACAACATAATGGTTATTGATTATAATCCAGATAGTTTATTAGTTGACCTAGTGTCAAAACTGCCTACTAGTCAACATAAAAAACATTATGTGTCGGACAAACTAAATCACGACGTTTTTACAATAACATATTAAATAAAATTAATAGGAGGATATTTATTAAATGAGTAAATTAACTTGGAATAAAGCTGGCGAACGTTTTTACGAAACAGGTGTGGAACAAGGTGTTTTATACGTACAGCAATCAACCGGCGACTATGGTAATGGCGTGGCTTGGAGTGGTTTAACCACAGTTACAGAAAGTCCGTCAGGAGCAGAACCTACGCCAATATATGCCGATAATGCTAAATACTTAAACTTAATTTCAGCAGAAGAATTCGGTGCTAGTATCGAAGCTTATACATATCCTGATGAATTTGCCGAGTGTGATGGTTCTTTTGAGATTGCACCGGGAGTTCATGCAGGTCAACAAAGTAGAAAAACATTCGGTTTCTGTTACAAAACATTAGTGGGCAATGACACGGAAAGCACTGACCACGGTTATAAAATTCATATCGTGTATGGAGCACAAGCGTCACCGTCGGAAAAAGGATACGGTACAGTTAATGATAGTCCAGAAGCTATGACGCTTTCGTGGGAAGTTTCTACAACGCCAGTTGAAATAGCTACTGAAATTGACGGTACAAAATTAAAACCAACAGCTAATTTAACATTTGATTCGAGAAAAGTATCAGATGCTAAAATGAAACAATTAGAAGACGTTTTATATGGTAGCGATAGCGAAGAAGCTAGATTACCATTACCTGATGAAATTATCACATTAATGACTGATGAAACAGTAGGTTAATAAATTAAATACACTATGAGAGAGGTTTAACAGCCTCTCTTTTTTTGAAAACACAAAGGAGTAAATTATGGTAAAAAAAACAATAACATACACAGATTACAATGGAGCTCAAAGAACAGAAGATTTTTATTTTAATCTAACAAAAGCAGAAGTTACAGAAATGGAATTGTCTGTCGATGGAGGAATGAGCGAAACATTAAATAGAATAATCCAAGCAAACAATGTCCCAGCATTAATAAAAGAATTTAAAGATATTGTGTTAAAAGCTTACGGTGAAAAAAGTCAAGATGGCAAAAGATTTATTAAAGATGACGAAACGACTAAAGCGTTTAAGGAAACAGAAGCATACTCGCAATTATTTATGGAACTGGTTACAAACTCTGATGAAGCTTCTAAATTTGTAAATGGGATATTACCACAAGAAATAGAACAGCTATCGAAACAATAAGTGTCGTTTAAAAAGGGGGTTTTTGTATGTTAAACATACTCGTACCTAGTTGTGAATTATGGGACGAAAAGAGTCAAGAATTTATTGAAAAAAAAGAACAATACTTACAACTAGAACATTCACTAGTATCATTATCAAAATGGGAAGCTAAATGGTGTAAACCTTTCCTTGGTAATACAGAAAAAACGTCTGTTGAAATATTAGATTATATAAGATGTATGACCATAACGCAAAATATCCCTATTGATGTGTACGACAGATTAACTAAAAAAAATGTAGCCGATATAAACGATTACATAGAAGCTAAAATGACAGCAACTTTTTTTAATAACGAAAAAAACAAGTCACGAAATTCAGAAATCATAACTTCGGAGTTGATTTATTATTGGATGATATGTCACAATATTCCATTTGAATGTCAAAAATGGCATCTTAAAAGATTACTTACACTTATACAAGTATGTAATATTAAAAATCAACCACCTAAAAAAAGAAGCAAAAACGATATAATGAGCAGAAACGCTACGCTTAACGCATCAAGAAGAAAAATGCTAAATTCAACAGGGTAATAAGGAGGAGTATATGGACATCACTAAGTATTTAACAACTGTTAATTACGCCAAAGGCACGAATAAACAAAATTTATATATAGTCATTCATTATACGGCAAACAACGGTGATACAGCATTAAATAATGCAAAATATTTTAATACCGAATATAGGGGGGCATCTGCTCACTATTTTATAGACGAGAACGAAATCGTTCAGGTGGTGGACGATGCTGACACAGCTTGGCATTGTGGTGCTACGAGTTATACGCATGCATCATGTAGAAATGTTAACTCTATAGGTATAGAAATGTGTTCAAGAAAATATTCTGACGGTACGTATTACATAAAAGACGAAGTAGTCAATAGTACAATATCATTAGTTAAATATTTAATGAGCTTATATAATATACCAAGTTCAAACGTAGTTAGACACTACGATGTAACAGGTAAAACTTGCCCTGCACCAATGGTACTAGATGTAAATTTATGGGAAGAGTTTCTGTTAGAAATAGACAAAGAGGAGGAAGATGAAATGAGATATAACCAATTAAGTGAAGTGCCAAGTTACGCTAAAGACACTATATTAAAAATGATAGATAAAGAATTATTAAAAGGTAGTGGTACGCAAGTTGACGAAGATGGTTATCCAGCTGATTTAGATTTATCAATAGATATGATTAGAGTTTTTGTAACTATGGACAGAGTAGGGGTTTATGATTAACTTTAATCACAAAGGAGATTTTTTGCAGTCTTTAACTTTTTTGAATAACGTAAAAACAGCAACACAGTTAAAAGACTTAGACCGTTATGGGCAAAGAGGAGTTACAGCTCTTAAATCGGCAACTCCCGTAGATACAAGCAAAACTGCAAATTCGTGGTATTACAAAATTGAAAACACAACTACATCTACGAAACTCTCCTTTCACAACTCTAATATTCAAAATGGAGTTCCCATAGCTATCATACTACAATATGGGCATGCTACTAGAAACGGAGGATTTATAAATGGTAGAGATTATATAAATCCTGTGATACAACCGATATTTGATGATATGTTAAATTCTTTATGGAAGGAGATAACTAATAAATGAGTACAATCGACCAAAGAATAGTGGAAATGAGATTTGACAATACTGCGTTTGAGAAAAACGTATCTACGTCTATGTCAACTCTTTCTAAGTTAAAAGAAAGTCTAAATCTAAGTGGTGCGACCAAGGGTTTAGAAAGCATAAATACAGCAACAAACAACGTAAACGTAAGCCCTCTAACTAGTGCAGTTGAAACTATAAGTATGAAGTTCTCAGCACTTGAAGTAATTGCCGTAACGGCGTTAGCCAATATAACAAATTCAGCAATAAATGCAGGAAAACAATTACTTTCAGCAATAACAATAGATCCGATACTCAGTGGTTTTGAAGAATATGAAACACAAATGAACTCGATTCAAACAATTTTAGCGAACACGTCGAAAGAAGGCACAACGCTAAACCAAGTTAATGCTGCGTTAGACGAACTTAATACATATTCGGATAAAACCATTTATAACTTTACGGAAATGACCAGAAATATCGGTACGTTTACAGCAGCGGGAGTAGAACTCGACACATCTGTATCAGCAATTAAAGGTATAGCAAACTTAGCAGCCGTTTCAGGCTCAAATAGTCAACAAGCAAGTACTGCGATGTATCAATTATCTCAAGCGATGGCTCAAGGATACGTTATGTTACAAGACTGGAATTCCGTTGTAAATGCTGGTATGGGTGGACAAGTATTCCAAGATGCGTTAACAGAAACAGCAAGAGTTCACGGTATAGCAATAGACGAAATGATTGATGCCGAAGGTTCGTTTAGGTCTACCTTGAGCAACCAATGGTTGACTACGGACATATTAATAGAAACCCTTAGTAAATTTACAGGAGATTTATCAGAAGCTCAACTTGAACAAATGGGTTATACCACGGAACAAGTTAAAGAGATAATGGCTCTTGGTGAAATGGCGAATGATGCCGCAACAAAAGTTAAAACATTCACTCAATTAATAGATACGTTAAAAGAAGCTTTGCAATCAGGTTGGTCACAGAGTTTTAGATTAATAGTTGGTGATTTTGAAGAAGCAAAAGCAGTGTTTACAGAAATATCAGATGTTTTAGGAGAAATCATAAACGCTTCGGGAGAGGCGAGAAATGAAGTTCTAACAGGAGGACTATCATCAGGTTGGAAACAATTTGTATCGGGTGCTAGTTTAGATGAGGATAGCCTAGTTACAGCTTTACGTGAAGTGGCTACCGAATGTGGTTATACTACCGAAGAACTAGACGAAATGATTGAAACGGCAGGTTCTTTCGAGAAAACATTATCTAGTGGCTGGGTTACAGCTGATATGATGGGTGACGCACTCGTAAACCTAACTGAAAAAACAAAAGATTTATCCGATGAACAACTTGCTGAAGCAGGATATACAAGAGAGCAAATTAACGCACTTGGAGAATTTAATAATTCTATTCAAAATGGAAGCGTGTCACTCGACGAATATTCAGACAAATTAACACAAGTATCAGGTAGGGAAAATTTAATACAATCGCTAAGAAACGCATTTGATGCTTTACTTAGTGTCATAACACCCATTAAAGATGCTTTTTCCTCTATATTTCCTCCAACAACTGCTGAGCAAGTTTATAAGATAACTGAAGGTATAGCAAATTTCACAGAAAGCTTAATTTTAAGCGAATCGACATCGGATAAGATACAAAGAACATTTTCGGGATTATTTGCAATTTTAAATATTGTAAAGTCAGCTTTTACTGCTGTAGGGTCAGTCATTACTTCAAATGCCGATGTAGCAGGACGTTACGTGGATTGTGTTTTAAGTATAACAGCGTCTATTGGCGATTGGATAGTTAATATTAATAATCTAATAACGACTAATAATGTTTTTTCAAAAGGATTACAAGGCTTGGTGGATATATTATCAACGCTTACAAGTTCTTTTATAAGCTTGGTAAAACAAATAGGACAAAAGATTAATTTTACAGGGTTTAGTGAAATAGGGACAACTTTACAAAATGTTGTTTTTGGAATGTCTACTGTTACTGAAACAGCTGTTGATATGAAAGACGGTTTTACAAATTCTATTAATAGTATGTCGGATACATTGGAGAAAAGTGGTTTTGTAATATTTCTAACTTTTATATCAGATGTAATGAAAAACGTTGGTAAAACAATAGTTAATGTTATGTCGAGTATATCAAGTAGCGTTAAAAACACTATGCTAAGTATTAGTTTTGACGATATTACTAAATTCTTTAATATGATAGTTTCGGGTGGTATAGGAGCAGGATTAATAAACTTTTTTATGAGCTTGTCTTCGGCTTTTTCAGGATTTTCTGATATTACAGAAGGGATAGTAGATACATTTAGTCAATTAGAAGGCGTGTTAAAAGCTTATCAATCATCACTAAAAGCTGACGCTTTAATGAAAATTGCAGTCGCAATAGGAATTTTAGCAGTATCTCTATTAGTTATATCAACTATAGATAAAGAAAAAATGACCTCATCAATAACGGCTTTAACCATATTGTTTACTGGTTTGATTAGTTCGTTATCGTTATTGAATAACGCAGGGAGTAGTTTAACAGGAGCGTTCACAACAAGTGCTTTATTGATAAGTTTGTCTTCTGCTATTTTATTGATGTCATTAGCATTAAAAACGGTCAGTACAATAGACGGAGAGCAGTTACAAAATGGTTTAACTGGTATGGTAGCTCTTATGGGAGCATTAGTTATATCTGCTAAACTGCTAAGTTCTTCCTCAAGTACAATGATAACAGGGTGTACGCAGATGGTAGCATTTGCTATTGCTTTAAATATTTTAGCGACGGCGTGTAAGAAATTAAGCGAGTTAAGTTTTGAAGAACTGGTAGTCGGTTTAACAGGAGTAGGTATTCTATTAGCACAAATGGTTATATTTGTGAAAAGTATAGGTGATACAAAGACGCTTATTTCAACAGGTATAGCAATAATCGCTATTTCATCAGCACTTCTAATAATGTCGGTGGCAGTAAAAATGTTGGCTACGATGTCTTGGAGTGAAATGTCAAAAGGATTAATAGGTATAGCTGGCTTATTAACTAGCGTTACGGTAGCTATGAATTTTATGCCAAATAATTTAGCATTAACTGGTGCAGGATTATTGGCTGTTTCAACTTCGTTGGTAGTGATGTCAATGGCACTAAGTATAATGGGTAAAATGTCATGGGAAGAAATCGGAAAAGGTTTAATAACTCTAGGTGGAGCTATGGTAATACTAGCATTAGGATTAAATGCCATGAGTGGTACAATCGGAGGGGCTACAGCTTTAACCGTGGCGTCTATCGGATTATCAGCTCTTACTCCAACATTAGTAATTTTAGGAAAATTATCTTGGATTGAAATAGCGAAAGGGTTGATAGCATTAGCAGGTGCTATAACAATAATAGGTATAGCAGGATTAGTTTTAACACCAGTAGTTCCAACTATGTTAGCGTTAGGTGCAACTTTTGCCCTTATGGGGGCAGGTATGCTTGGTTTAGGAGTGGGACTAGGAGCAGTTGGTGTTGGTTTAGTAACATTATCGACCTCTATCGCAGGAAGTTCGGCTGCTATAGTTGCTGGTATAACTGTTATTTTAGTAGGGGTAATAAATTTAATTCCAACAATGGCAGTTGCTGTAGGCGATGGAATAATAAGTATCGTTAGCGTATTATTAGAGGGAGTTCCTATTATAGGAGAAGCTTTTAAAACTGTTTTACTTACAATACTAGATGTTATAAACGAAGTTTTACCAGTATTGATAATAACAATATTTGAAGGCTTGGACTTGATTTTAATCAAAATGGTTAATTACACGCCATCGTTTATTGATTGTGGTATGAAAATAATACAAGGTTTTCTAAAAGGAGTTGCCGATAATATATCTAATGTTGTTGAAGAAGGCGTCAATGTAGTGTTGAATTTCCTAAAAGGTATTTCTAATAAATTAGGAGATATTGTTGATACTGCATTCAACGTAATAATTTCATTTATTGATGGATTGGCGAACGCTATAAGGAAAAATGACGATGCTATATTTGATGCTTGTAAAAATTTAATAACAGCAATAACGTCGGCATTAACAAAACTAATAACTAGTACGATACCTGATATTGGCGTTAACATCATAAAAGGTCTTGTATCAGGTGTATCAAGTATGGCAAAATCGTTAATTAGTAGCGTATCAGGTGTGGTGAGCGATGCCATTAGTGCTGCTAAAAACTTATTGGGTATCAAATCACCATCAAGAGTGTTTAAAGAAATAGGTGTATTTACGGGCGAAGGACTTGTTATAGGAATGGATTCGATGGCTTCAAAAGTATCTAAATCTTCAGAAGGTATAGGCGAAGAAGCAATGGATTCGATGAGTAAAGCGTTATCTGGAATTTCAGATATTTTAGAGTGCGATGAGGATTTAAATCCAACTATAACTCCAGTGATAGATATGTCAAATGTCAATGACGAGTTATATTCGGTTTTTAATAAAAATCACGAATTAGACATCACGAGCAACGCAAAAAGTGCTTCTAGCGTTCAAACAGAAATAGCGACTGCTAGGGGAACTTCTAACGATTTACAAGAAGCCTCATCGTCTACTAATACGGATAACTCAACATTACAAATTACAAACCATTATACGGTTAGAAATGATTCTGACATTAGAAAAATAAGCCAAGGGCAAAAGAACTTGTTAGACCGTTACAAATCTACGAAAGGAGTGTTAGTTTAATGATAGGTGCTTTTAAATTTAATGATATAGATAGCAGTTCCTTTGAACTCATCTGTAAATCTGTAAAAAGACCATTACTTCCAGCTAAAAAAAATAAAAGAGTAAATATTGCAAGTGTTTCAGGCGTATATGATTTCCCAGATAATGAGTATGATATACGTTATATAAATATGAGTATTACATATTTAGGGAAAAGTTTTGATGAACTGAGGTCACGAGCTAGAGAAATAGCAAATTGGTTAAGTGCTTCTGATTGGTGTAAATTAATTATAAATGATGAAAGTGACAAATATTATCTTGCTAAAGTTGTAGACGAGATTGATTTAGACACTATGCTAGAAGCAGGAATAGCTGAAATATCTTTTGAATGTCAACCTTTCGCATATTCAGTTGAGAACTCAATTCACATGGTAAACATTCAAGGTGAAGAGGGAGAATTAAATTTTACTAACAACGGGACAAGGGTTATAAATTACCTTTGTCCTATTGGAAGTATGTCTAAGGTGTACGTCGAGGGTAGTTGGGATTCGATAAATATTGCAATTAATGATAAAAACATAGATTATAATTATTCAAGCAGTGGTTTACTTATGATAGACAACATAGAAATGGAAATAATGCTTAATAGCGAAAGTATATTTAAAGATGTATCAGGTGACATAGATAGCTTTTTTCACATAAATAGTGGAGATAATTATATGATGGTCACGGGGTCTAATTTAAACGTAAAGGTTTCGATAGAATACATACCTATGTGGTTGTAAGGAGTTTATATGATAAAAATATTAAATTCAAATTTTGAACGTCTTGCGATTATAAAAGATATAATATCATCTAATCGCTATGAAGAAATTAATGGAGAAAACACATTAGATTTCACTGCTATTCTTACAGAGAAAAACCACACTATGATTACAGAAGACTCTATTATGGAGTATGATGATGACTATTTCGATATAGCATATCTTAGAAAAAGTTTAAATGCAGATGGTACTTATACAATAGAAGTGCAGGCGGAACACGTATCATACAGGCTAAACAATTCTACGTATAATGTGGATTATTTTACAGAATACGGTTATCCGAATTACATACTAACTAAAGTATTAGAAGACACTGAAATACAAGTAGGAGATGTTGAATTTTATGATTTAATCACTTATTCGGCACAAGAAGCAAAAAGTAGGCGACAATTACTCATGGAGTTAGCGTCATACATAGGAGCAGAAATAAAGTTTGAAAAATTTAAAATAGATTTGGTACAGCACATAGGGTCTACTGAAGCTAAAAACGTCGTCAAAGGTAAAAATATAAGTGTTATATCTAAAGCTGTAGATAAACGAAACTTGAACGAAGATGGTGAACCTACTATATCTTATGAGTGTACGCCTATCTCATTGTCTACGGATACATATTTGTTAGGTGATGAGATACTTTTATTACATACAGAACTAGGTATAAAAGAGGAATTAAGAGTTGTCAGCATAAACAAAGATGTGATGGACGACTCTTTAACAACTTTACAATTCTCTAAATATGTAGATGGGCTTGCAAGCTCTTTGTATCAAATCGAAACGTCATCGGTATCAAAAGATGCGAATTACAATGGCGTTAGAATAGGACCTGAATATGGTTTTGAAGCTGTAAGAAATGATAATTTAGCTAGAGCATATTTTAGAAGCGATAGAATGGCTTTTCAAAGTGGTGATGGAAGTGGTACAACTTGGAAAGACAGGTTATATTACGATTACAATTCTGATACAGACGAAACCGTGTTGGTTTTTGATGGTAAGTTATCAGCTGATGTAATAACTGCCGTATCAGCTGTAATAACTCCTAATTTATATGCCGAAAAAGGCACTATATCCGAGCTTACAGTAGACCAACTAGACACGTCAACCAAAATACAAAATTATTTAAATGAAATTAAGTCGGACGTAAATTATATAAAAATAATAGGTCAAACAATCCAATTTATAACAGCTATAGTATCTGCACATTATCAAAGTATATATCAGTCTGATGGTTTTTGGGATATGGTGTCGAATGAACATAGAACAACATATTATACTAGTATTAATGTTTCAGATACTAATGGTTCGATAACATACTCGAATGGTTTGGAAAGTGATGCGTGGAGTGCTTATAACGCAGGTAGAATTTATTGTAGACTTAGTGATAAATCGTTTTATAAACTTACAAAAATTACATCTAGTGCCTTAGTGTATTACGACGTGTACGAAGTTATGGAAACGGATATTGATTACGAACATGTGAAAAACAGAAATGGTAGTTTGTTATATTGGACTGATTCAACTTTTGAAATACCAACAACTGAAGAAACGGATTATCCAACGTATTCTTACATATACAACGAAAACGTAAAGATGGAATACACTTTCTGTATTGACCCTGATAGTGGAGAATATGTTCCATCTATAACGTTGGGAGCTGGAACTGGTAACGGAAGTAAATCAAAAGGATACATACGAAAATTAACTGACGGGGTGTATATCGATTATTACACATCAGATACTGGAGAACTTAGAAGAATAGCATTAACAGATAACGGGGTAATTATAACTCCGTTAGAGTTAGAAAGTATATCTTTTGACGATTCTGGTTTTGACGCTAAATATACAGGTTCTGAAATATCTTACTTATGGGAAAAAGACGCCCAAGGTAGGATAACTGAACTTAGAACATTAACAGGTGAAAAGATACCAATAAATTGGGGTTAGGAGGATAAAATAATGTCAGATATAGATTTTCAAAATGGATTTATATGTGGTATGGCAACTAGAGGTTTGGTTAAAAGTGGACAATCATACGAACCATTAGTTTGGTGCGATGTAGGAAATTACGATTATTTTTATATAGATTTCTACAAAGCTGTTTCACCATTTACATTAACTATGTTGACTTCGTCTATAGTCGTAAGAACTTTGTCTAATAAAGAGATAATAAGGTTTGAAAAAATATCAAATAGCGTGTTTAAAATATATTGTGATATATCAGATGGAAGTCGAGGAGTGATAATGACGAACCATAGTCAATCTTACCTAAATTTTACTAGTGGTATTAGGGTCTATGCGTTTGTAATCACCTTTTATCCTACTGGTATGGAGTATAACACGGACCTCGCTTATGTATTTGATGATGTAAATTATACTAATGTAAATCAGGAACTATTAAAAGATGTGGAAAACGTAGACTTTAAAATACGACAAAACTCTAAGTATAATTTTATGGATAAAACTACCTATGCGTCAACAAATAATCTTAAAGGTACGGATAATGTAACAATCGAATTATTTTCGATATAAAGAAAGGATGTTATATGATACAAGATAAAGTAAATTTTAGTTCTCCTAAATATAAAGCAATAGGAAAACCAAGCATAATAATAAAACAAGGCGAAGATGTTGTGTATGAACATCACGGTAAAAATGCGTTTAACACAGATGTATTTAAGTTAGTAACTTGGACATCGGTTATTCAAGCATCTAGGTTAGTATTGCTTAGTACGAAGACCGAAACAAACCCATTTCCTCCGAATGGATTATGTGATTTTAGCAATCATTTATTAAGTATTGCTACTCCGACAACTACATCATCAGACACATTTAATGCTTCGTATAATCCTTATATCCAAGTATTAGCGTCGAGAACAGAAAAAAATAAGATTAAATGGGTGTTTGCATATAATTACACACCAGAGCAAGGAAACGGCGAAATAAAAAGTATTAGATTATACGCACATCAACCTTATGAACGACATATATACAATAGATACACCGAAGGAAATTTACCGGTATGCGTAAATGGAAAATATGGGTATAGTATATCAAGTAATGTAATAACTGTTACCGATAAAACGTATAGCATAGTTAAAACCATAACGTTACAATCAACAAGCGACGCATTTACAGAATCTGGTATTGATAGTACAGTTTATTATTATTCGAGTACAACGACACACAATTATTACAAAAAAGAAACAGTGTATATGATTTATGCTAGAAGTAGATATGCGACAAACGGATTATATACGCATGTAATATATGCTAAAAAATTCTTGTGGGACTCTGAAACATATACTAGCTTTCAAAAAGTGTGCGAAGTTGAAAGTTCGACCACCACGTATAGTTATGCGTCAGCTGTTTATTATAACGAAACATTAGTTTTTGCTGATGGGACAGGAACAGCATCGTCCGTAGGTTTTTATATCGTGACTGGTAACGAGATAGTGGAAGTCGAAAACACCTCGGTTTACAAATGTTATAACATGGCATGTAGAGGTTGTTATAGAACAGGGTCTACGTCGTGGATTAGTGGGAGTACAACTGGGGTAATGAATTATGTGAATGACGAACTGATATGTGTTAGTAAAGCTATATATGCAGGACTGTCTATGCTGGATCCCACTAAATATAGGTATGCTGCGTCATCAAGCATAGCAATAAGCGCAGCAATGTTAGCATCCACATCATCTAATCAAAGTTCATCACTTCATTTATTCGATGATGGTTGTTGTGGCGATTATTATGGTAATTCGACATACGGCTCAAACTATATGATGCCCGTGGTGGCAGCATATAATTTGCCAGAAACCGTAGTGAAAACATCAGATCAAACAATGACTATAACATACGAAATAGAAGTTACGATAGATGAATAAAAGGAGGTTTATATGAAAGATGAATTAATTGAGGTGAAAGCTGTTTTTGTAGCTTTTTTCACTTTTTTAAATATAAAATTAGGTTCGTACGCAATGCCGATATACATGCTTTTATGTATGGAAATTTTAGATTACATAACAGGGATATGGGCTGCACCATATCGTGATGAAAAGATAACTTCTTATAAAAGCTTTAGAGGTATTTTGAAAAAAGTTTGCATTTTACTATTAGTTGGTGTTGGTATAATAATAGACTGGTTAATTTTATATGCTGGTGATAGTATAGGTATAAATCTGAACGACATTGGTATAAAATACGCCTTTACATCGGTTATAGCGATATGGCTTATAGCTAACGAAATAATAAGTTTTTTAGAAAATTTAATAGACATAGGAGTAGCCGTTCCTAGTTTTCTGAAAACTGCTATTGACAAAATCAAAAGTTCTACGGACGATTATACTCAACAATGATTTAAATAAAAAACAAGCCGAAATAAACGTACTACAATGTTTACAAGGCTTGTTTTTTATACATATAACAACTAAAACTCACATATAAAATAATAACGGAGGTGAATTTATGGAGATGACTAAAAAATTAGAAATTGAAATAAAACTGAAAGTGAATGAAAATCTTTATAAGAAAAATGCCATAACCGAAGAAATGTACATAAAAGCGAAAGAGCTTATTTTAAAATCGTATAAATAAATGTTGATTATATTTTTAGTTTATGTTATTATAAAATAAAAAGCAACAAAAAGGAGTGTTTAAAAATGGACTTATATGACATTAGAAATTTATTAAATAGTGGCAAAACTATATTCGATTTGCCTTTAAAAGTAACCTACTACGCTAGGGTTTCAACCGGAAAAGACGAACAGGCTCACTCGTTGCAAAACCAAATTGGATATTACAACGAATTTATTAATAAAAACGTGAATTGGTCTTATGTTGATGGATATATCGACGAGGCTACGAGTGGTACAAGTGTAACAAAAAGGGACGCTTTTTTGCGAATGATTGAAGACGCAAAACTTGGAAAATTTGACTTCATTATTACAAAAGAAATCTCTCGTTTTTCGAGAAACACAATTGACAGTATAAAATATACGCAGGAACTTTTAGGCTGTGGTGTTGGGGTTTTGTTTCAGTCGGATAACATAAACACACTTATGCCAGATTCAGAAATGCGACTGACTATAATGTCGAGCATTGCTCAAGATGAGGTGCGAAAATTATCCGAACGTGTGTCTTTTGGGTTTAAAAGAGCTGTTGAAAATGGTGTTGTGCTTGGAAATAGCCGAATTTGGGGATATAAAAAATTAGATGGTAAGCTGATTATTGACGAAGAACAAGCCGAAGTTGTTAGAGAAATTTTTAATTTATACGCTATCGAGAAAAAGGGGATACGAGGTGTTGCAACGGAACTTACAAATAAAGGTTTCACAAACACAAAGGGCAATAGTTTTTCATTTTCGACTATAAAAGGTATCCTTACAAATCCAAAATACAAGGGTTATTATTGTGGAAACAAAACTCATAAATACGATTATCGCAGTAATGACCGAAAATATATGGACAAAGATGACTGGGTAATGTATAAAGACGAAAAAAATGTGCCACCGATAGTTTCCGAAGAATTATGGGACAAGGCGAACGATATTTTGCAAAGACGTAGCGACAAAGTTATGGCAGAAGATAAAACGAGCTATCAAAACAAGTACGCTTATAGTGGTAAAATTTATTGTGGCGAGCATAATATTCCTTATTATAGGTCTATGTATAAATATAAATCTGGCAATCGTGAGGTTTGGCACTGTAGGGAGTATGTGTCAAAAGGCAAAGCAGGTTGCACTATGCCTACTATATATACAGATGAAATTGAGAAAATAATGCACGAGTGTTATGGTAGCATTTTAGAAGATAAAGAGAAAATTACAAGCGAGTTAGTCGAAATTTACTCAAGCATTGCAGGAAATTCTCAAAATGTAGAAGATATTGCAAAATGTGAAGTGAAAATCAAAGATATTTCTGCTAAAAAAGATAAACTTTTAGATTTAAGCATTAAAGAACTTATTACAGACGGAGAATTTAAGAAACGTAACGAAGAATTTAACTCTGAAGTTGATAGCTTGAAAATTAAAATTTTAGATTTAAAAACCGAACAAAAGAAAAATAATGAGCTTGCAAAAGATGCCGAAAATTTAAGAAAAGTAATCTGCGATGAGCTTGATTTTAAAGATGGTTTCGATGTGAATATCGTGGATACTTTGCTAGAAAAAATTGTGGTGCATAGAACTGATACAAAAAATATTATTAATTTAGACGTGATTTTTAAAGTGCTAGATACACCAAAAAACTACGTAATTAACAGAAAAAACAAAACTATAGTTTGTACCACTCTATACATATGATAAGAGCAGATATTCAAACCGAAGTATCCCCGATAGTAGGTTCGCCTAATACAGTGTAAGTGATAGACGAAAAAATATATACTATATATAATGTATATACAGAAAATAGACGTTAAAAAAACCACTGAAATTAATCGGTGGAGTTTTTAAAATTTATTTAATCTTCTACGATTGCGATACTTCCAAGCTGTAGGGTCGCTATATCTCCTAAGAAATTAGGATTTTTTGCACCCTCTAAAACTACTTTTTCAAATTCTGCATAAAGATTTGAATTTTTATATTCATCATAAGGATAGCCACTTAGTTCGATGTCATAATCAAGGGTAAGCATACCTTTTTGCTCTAAATTTTCAAGAAATTCGCCACATTCTCGAACGTCTTCCATTGTATCTGTAATAGAGCGAATGAAAACTGGTTGCAAAGCAATCATTTGAAAAGAATGTTCTTTTGTGCTTTTAGTGATAAAACTAGCTAGAGGCAGATATTTTATGTGCGATAAATGGTGCATGAAATCACGCTCATTTTGAGTTAAGTTTGGGTTATCCTCGTATTTGTTGCAACAATGTTCCATGATTTTCTCCGTTCATTTTTTAAAATTTATATAGTAAGTTACCTATATACAACTAGTATACATAAAACCTCGAAAAATGTCAAATTTTACTTTGGGGTATAGTTTGAAAATGGTTGTTTGCAAGCGTTTTTTTGTTGTGAAAAAAATATTTTAAAATTTTTTTAAAAAAACTATTTCATTTCTTTAAAAACGTAGAATAACTAATATTGAGAGCATGAAGCTCGAAAAATAAAAGTGGCAAAAGTCACAAAACAACATTCAACTTCGATGGACGATTATAAGTTGAAAACATTATAGGAGGACATAATTATGTCAATGGTAGTAAGAACTAATACGATGGCGATCAACGCAAACAGATCTTTAGGTGTAAACAACTCAACAGTTGCTAAATCTTTAGAAAAATTATCTTCAGGATTCCAAATCAACCGTGCAGCTGATGATGCATCTGGTCTTGCAATTTCTGAAAAAATGAAATCACAAATCAAAGGTTTAGACCAAGCGTCTACAAATGCACTTGATGGTATTTCTTTAATCCAAACTGCAGAGGGTGCAACTCAAGAAATCCACAACATGTTAAACCGTATGGTAGAACTTGCAACCAAATCAGCTAATGGAACTATTCAAGACGAAGTTGACCGTGAAGCTATCACAAACGAAATCAACGCTCTAACAACAGAGATTGACCGTATCTGTGATTCTACAACTTTTAACGGTATTCAACTATTAAATGGTGACCTTGCAAATGGTTCGGCATCATTTGCCACTGGAGTGACAGGTGCTACTAGTACTGAAGCACAAATCAATGTGAAAATAAGTGGTGTTGAAGGAGCTGATTTAAAAGAAGACGATATTTACACTTTAACTGTAGGTCAAGTAACGTCTACATACAAAGTTGATGCTACTTTCCTAGCTGCAAATGCAAATGAGACTGCTGCAAACGTAAGTATTGCTCTAGCTGCAGAATTGGTAAAAGGTTTCCAAACTGATACTGGAACAGTTCCTCAATCTGGTTTAACTACTGCTGCTGGAGTGCATGGTACTTGGACCGCTAGTATCGTAGTTGATGGAACTATTAATTTCGTGTCATCTTTACCTGGTGTAAGCACAACTGTAGATGATGACATCTTCGGCCAAGGTATTTCTTTCACAGGTGGTGGTAGAAACTTACAAATTGGTGATACTGCTCATGACTTTAACCAAATGTTGGTTACAGTTTCTGATTTAGGATCTGAAAAATTAGCTTTAAACAATGTTGATGTATCTTCTGATGACAAAGCTCGTCAATCTATTCAAACTGTAAACACTGCAATCAACTTAGTGTCTTCAAACAGAGCAGCACTTGGTGCGTTACAAAACCGTTTAGAATACACAATCAACAACTTAGATGCAACTTCTGAAAATATGACTGCTGCGAATTCTCGTATCCGTGATACAGATATGGCATCTGAAATGATGGAGTACACTAAAAACAACATTCTTGTTCAAGCTGCACAATCTATGCTTGCACAAGCAAACCAAGCTCCACAATCTATTCTTCAATTATTACAATAAGAATAAATTTCGATTGGCTAAAAGGAAATATAATTATTTCGTTTTAAAAAAACATAAAATAAGAGCATAGTTATTAATTATGCTCTTAATAAACAACATTCAACTTCGATGGACGATATAAGTTGAAAATTAAAGGAGGACATTATTATGTCAATGGTAGTAAGAACTAATACGATGGCGATCAACGCAAACAGATCTTTAGGTGTAAACAACTCAACAGTTGCAAAATCTTTAGAAAAATTATCTTCAGGATTCCAAATCAACCGTGCAGCTGATGATGCATCTGGTCTTGCAATCTCTGAAAAAATGAAATCACAAATCAAAGGTTTAGACCAAGCGTCTACAAACGCACTTGATGGTATTTCTTTAATCCAAACTGCAGAGGGTGCAACTCAAGAAATCCACAACATGTTAAATCGTATGGTAGAACTTGCAACTAAATCTGCAAACGGAACTATCCAAGACGAAGTTGACCGTGAAGCTATCACAAACGAAATCAACGCTCTTACAACAGAGATTGACCGTATCTGTGATTCTACAACTTTTAACGGTATTCAATTATTAAATGGTGACCTTGCAAATGGCTCGGCATCATTTGGCACGGAAACGATAGGTACTGCTACTGATCCTGCGAAAATTGTTGTAAATGTTACGGATGTTAAAGGAGCTGATTTAAAAGAAGGCGATATTTACACTTTGACTGTTGGTCAAGTGACATCTACATTCGAAGTTACTGCTGGTTTCTTACAAACTAATGCAAACTTAGCAGATGCTGTGGTGAGTGGAAATCTAGCTACAGAGTTAGTAAAAGGATTCGTAGCTTCTACTGGAACAGTTCCGCAAACTGGTTTAACTGATACTTCAGGAGTACATGGTACGTGGGCTGCTGTGGCTTCTGGTACTACAATTACTTTCACGTCATCTGAAAAAGGTGCGGGAACTACTGTAGATGATGACATCTTCGGACAAGGTATATCTTTCACAGGTGGTGGTAGAAACCTACAAATCGGTGATACTGCTCACGATTTTAACCAAATGTTAGTAACAGTTTCTGATTTAGGATCTGCAAAATTATCTTTAAATAAAGTTAATGTATCTTCTGATGACAAAGCTCGTGAATCTATCCAAACTGTAAACACTGCAATCAATATCGTGTCTTCAAACAGAGCTGCACTTGGTGCGTTACAAAACCGTTTAGAATACACAATCAACAACTTAGATGCAACTTCTGAAAACATGACTGCTGCGAATTCTCGTATCCGTGATACAGACATGGCATCTGAAATGATGGAGTACACTAAAAACAACATTCTTGTTCAAGCTGCACAATCTATGCTTGCTCAAGCAAACCAATCTCCACAAAATATTCTTCAATTATTACAATAAGAATAAATTTTACGTTGATTTTAAAAACCACCCAATAGGGTGGTTTTTTTGCTTGA
>JAWXUO010000026.1:0-27808 GCA_044426355.1 Clostridia bacterium
AAGTTTAAACTATAGCACTCCAGAAGAATTATTCGACGCTCATCTTGACAAAATTTATATATCTAAATAAGTTTTTGCTTTATTTTTAAAAAAGTGTTCAATTTGGTATTGCAATTTTCAAATATTATTGTTATAATGTAAAGGCGATACTTTTGGAATAAGGGATAAAACCTTAATAGTCAACTTTTTTGTAAATTTTCCGTAACGTCGCACAAAAATCACTTGTAAGACGAAAGTATTACTGCATAATTTTTGCACAAACTAACAAAAAATTTATCTAAAAAATTTAACTATTATAGTTATGAGGAATTACCTATACTTACAGATATAGCAATTGTAGTTGTAACATATAAACCAAATATAAATATATTTAGAATTACTTATGAAATAAAGGAATAGATATGAAAAAAAACGTATGGATTATGAACCACTATGCAACAGAAATGTTTGATAATAAAGGTGGCAGACATTATAATTTTGTGAAATATTTAACTAAAAAAGGGTATTCACCTACTATATTTTGTTCAAATGTGTATCATAAAGATGCAAAAAGTATAGATTTAGATAATAAAAAATATAAAATAACCGAAGATGAAAATACGAAAATGGTATATATTAAAACTACTGAATATACTGAAAACGGTTTAGATAGAGTGAAAAATATGGTTATTTTCGCAAAAAACTTAGTTTCGCAAAGTAAATTTATAGGAAAACAACAAAAACCTGATATTATATTAGCGTCGAGTGTACACCCATTAACCTGTGTTGCAGGAGTTTTTATTGCAAAAAGATATAAAGTTCCGTGTATTGTTGAGATACGAGATTTATGGCCAGAAAGTATCGTTGAATATTCAAGCAAATTTACAAAGAAACACCCACTAATAAAAATTTTGTATCAAGGCGAAAAATGGATGTATAAAAAAGCTGATAAAATTATTTTTACAATGCAAGGTGGTGAAGACTACATAAAAGGGCAGGGGTGGGATAAATATATAGATTTGAGCAAAGTTTATCACATAAACAACGGACTTGATATTGAAACTTTTGAATTTAATAAAAGTAACTTTCAAATTAGAGATGATGATTTAGAAAATGATGATATATTTAAAATTGTATACACGGGTTCAATTCGTAAAGCAAATGATTTAGGAATATTATTAGACACTGCAAAAGAAATCACAAATCCAAAAATTAAATTTTTAATTTGGGGTGGTGGTGATGAGTTAGAACAACTAAAACAACGTGTGATAGACGAAAATATTATAAATGTGCACTTTAAGGGTTTGGTAGAGAAGAAATACGTTCCGTATATATTGAGTAGAGCAAACCTAAATATATTGCATTACAAATATACAAATATATTTAAATTTGGTACAAGCCAGAATAAAAATTTTGAGTATTTAGCTTCAGGAAAGCCAATTCTAAATACAATTAAGATAAATTATGATATAGTTTTAAAAAATGAAGCTGGTTATTCATTGGAAATACAGACGACGGATACGATTAAGGAGGCTATATTAAAAATATATAGCAATGAAAATTCGCAAGAAAAAATGTCGGGAAATGCAATCAAAACGGCAAAAGAATACGATTTCAAAGTCTTAACTGACAAATTAATCGAAATAATTGAAAGTGCATAAATATAGAAAAAACAAAATTTAAGATATTAGATAGACTAGATATTAGTAAGTTTGTATACCTTGCTAGAAGGGGATATAAAAACAACTAAAAAGAGCGTGGAATTATCACGTTTAGAATATAAAAGAGTGGAGTTTAAATGGAGATTTTAAAATGTGTGGAATAACTGGGTATCTTGATTTAGATAACGGAGTAGATTACAAAACACTAAAAAAAATGAACGATGTAATAAAGCATAGAGGACCTGATGACGAAGGCTTTACAATTTTCAATCAGTCTACAACGTTTTTAAATGGGTCGGATAGTGTTACGTCATTTGTAGATAATATTAATGATGAGAACTTGCCAGAAACATTTTTAGGTTTTGGACACAGAAGACTAAGCATACTTGATATAAGCGAAAACGGTCATCAGCCGATGACTTATTTTGATAGTGAAATGTATATAACATTTAACGGTGAAATATATAATTATATAGAAATACGAAAAGATCTAATTGAGCTAGGATATAAGTTTTTAACCGAGTGCGATACAGAAGTTTTACTAGCTTCGTATATCGAGTGGGGCGAAGAATGTGTATCGAAATTTAATGGAATGTGGGCATTTTGCATATACAATAAAAAAGAAAACACATTATTTTGCTCGAGGGATAGATTAGGTCAAAAACCTTTAATACTTTTACAGCATGTTATGAAAACGATGTTAAAAACGATGAAACCTATTTCGCTAAATTGGTAAATGACCACACGAATGTTAGTGGGAATTATATTTATCCAGACATAACAAATATCGAACAAGCATACGAGGATATAGTTTGGCATATTGAAGGGTTTTCTGGTTTTGCAATGCTTGGAGTAGATGCTGTTGTCGAATCTGCAAGAAATAAAGATATTACGGTTGTCCTAAATGGACAAAATGGTGACGAAACAATGTTTGGATACGAAAGATATTATGCGTTTTATTTCTTTGGATTGATAAAAAAATTAAATTAAAAACTTTTTTAAAAGAATTTAATTTAGCTTCAAAAAACTCCAAGCTTACAGGTTCACAATTATTTCAAATGCTAGTCTATTTTAATTTTTGGAGTATTCGTTCTAGAAGAAATATACTACGTGCAAAGAGTTATATTAATGAAAATATGTTTGTTTCTCTAAATGATAAAAAAATAAAAAAGTTGCTTTCTCCAAAAACTTTGGAAGATTTAACTTATAACGAATTTACAGCAACTCAACTAACCCATATTTTACGTTTCGATGATAGAATGTATATGAAACACTCAAAAGAAAGCAGAGTACAATTTGTAGATTATAAATTCGTTGAATTAGCTTCGAAAATAAATCCTAAATTTAAAATAAAAAATGGATTTACAAAAAGTATATTAAGAAATTTATATGATAATGAAATGCCAAAAGAAAATAACATAGTGTTAAAATAGAGTGCGTTTAAAAAGTATGGACAAATAAGAAAAATAGGACTCGTATTCCGTTATTTAGATAAAATATTTAGTATATTTACGTTTATGAAAGCTTACAGAAAATATATTCCTCAAAATAAGAATACAATAATTTATGGATATGAGAATGGACAGGTTATACCAGCTAAAATTATATCTAAACTTTATAAACTACCGTTAGTAACGAGATTTCAAGGAACGGCTTTAGTAAAAAATAAAAAGCATAACATTATAAATAGAATACGAGCATTTCCAGCATATGAAGCATTAAAAATAAAAGCTGATTTAACTATTATGACTAACGATGGTTCGAAAGGTGATAGAATACTTAAAGAAGTTCAGAAAAATGCAAATAAAAATCTTTTTATGATTAATGGATTGGATTTGATGAAGTGGGATATTGAGGATTTATACAATAAATTTAATAAAAATGAATTTAAATTAAAAATTGGACTAAAAGAAAACGATTTATATTTTTAGTATTAAGCAGACTAGAAGGTTGGAAAAAAGTTGATAGAAGTATCAATGCATTCGCTAAAATATCTATAAAATATACAAATGCTAAGTTAGTTATAGTTGGAGGTGGAAGTGACGAACAACGTTTGAAAAATTTAGTAGATAAGTTGGGAATATCCAATCAAGTTGTATTTGTAGGAGTTGTGGCACATGATGATGTTTATGAATATTTTATGATTAGCGATGTTTTTTTATCTTTATATGACTTGTCAAATATGGGGAATCCGTTATTTGAAGCTATGTGCTTGAAAAAATGTATAATTACACTCGATGTAGGAGATACAAAGGCAATAATTAAAAATAATGAAAATACTATATTATTAGACTATAGTGAAATAGATATTTTAAACACTTATATGGAAGAGTTGATTACTAATGAACAAAAAAGAATGGACTTAGGAATAAATGCACGTAAAACTGCTGAACGAACTTTTACAACTTGGGAAAAAAGATTAGATATAGAATTTAAAAAGATTGCAATTTATTAAAATGTAATAGATAAGGTGGTAAACGATAGAAAAGAAAGAAAATAAATTAGTTAAAGCGATGATGGGATATACTATGATAACCATTGTTAATTATATGATTTCGTTTATAAGCGTACCTATTACGACAAGGCTATATGACCCTAGCATTATAGGACAAATAAATTTCTTTAACGCAAATGTTAGTTTGATTCTAGTATTTGTTGTGCTAGGACTTGATGAGGCAATGTTTAGGTTATATCATAACTATGAGCTAGATAAAGATAAAAAAAGGCTGTTTACGTATCCGTTGCTCATATCAATAATAGTAATTCTAGTGTTTATGTTTGGGATATATCTAGTAGGTTTTGATATAATAAACAACTTATTAGGAGTAGATACAGATATTGCTTTTATATGTTTAGGTGTAGCAGTTTTTGTAAATGTTGTATTAACATATTTTCAAAGAATACATAGACTGAACAATAAGTTGTTTTTGTTTGCTGTGCAAACATTGATGATTTCATCATCTGTAAAAGCTGTAATGATATTTAATGGATTAAATGATAAAACATTTGAAAGTTTTATAAGTATCATGTTGTTTGTAAATTTAACATTAGCCATAATATTTATATTTGCTAATAGACATATGTTTGAATTTTACGGACTGAAAAAATTTGCAAAAGAAAATACAAAAGAAATATTTGGATATGGATTTCCAGTTATGGTGGACCAGTTAATAAGCAATATTAATATATATGTAGCGAGCCTTTTTATAAAAAATGTTCTAACGTTTAGTATGCTAGGAATATATTCATCGGCAAAATCTTTAGCAGGATTAATATCACTTGCACAAGTGGGTATAAACTTGGGGTTGCAACCATATATTTATGAGAATTATGATAAAGAAGATAATAAATTTGAAATGATTTATAGAATAGTATGTTCGGTAGTCCTGGTTGGAGTATTATCAATAACGCTTTTTCAGCCGATTATTATAAACTTGCTTGGCGAAAAATATCAAAGTGCATATTCGATATTTCCGATACTTATGATTGCACCATGCTGTGGTACACTGTCAATAGCAACTAGCTCTGGTTTTGAAATAATGAAAAAAACAAATCTTAGAGCATTTTCAAACTTTATAACTTTTATATTAAATATAATATTTTTAGCTATAATTTATTTTGCAATGCCAGAAATTACTTTGTTTGCAGTATGTATGGCACAAGCAATTTCGGCTCTAGTTGGGTTTATGATAAAAACTTATGTGTCGCAAAAACTATATAAAACTATGAATTCTTATAAATATTTACTAGCAACTTTGGCCGTTTTAATCGCTAATATATTTTTGAATATAATGTTTACAGGTTTTATAAGAGTTGTTGTGTATGTCGGATTAATAGTATTATATTGTTGCAATGCAAACGAATTAAAAAATATTATAAAAATTGGAATATCATATATAACAAAGAAATAGTTAATGTAAAATATATACTTTGCATGATAAACTACACCTAATTGTACATATTAAACGAAAAGATATGTATAATAAAAAGGTGTAGTTTTTTACATATTTGTAAAATATATTAAAAAAGTGTTGAAAGCATTTCTTTAATGTGATAATATAATAAAGTAAACAGATTTATAACTTAAAGGAGTAAGATATGAACGAAAAAATTAACAAGTTTTTTAAACTCGATGAAAAAGAGGGTACTTTTTCAAAAGAAGTCATAGCAGGACTTACAACTTTTGCAACAATGGCATATGTACTAGCTATTCAACCTAGTGCAATAGTAGGTTTTGGTTCGGATACATTAACAGACATAAACGGCGTGGTTATAACAAAAGAAGCTATTATGATTATGTGTGCTATAGTGTCAGGGTTAATTACAATCCTTATGGGGTTATACGCAAATTTACCATTCGCATTATCATGTGGTATGGGAACAAACTTTATGTTTGGTGCAATGATTCAAACAGGAGCAATTTCTTTTGCAGGAGCTATGACAATAACTGTAGTTACAGGTATTTTATTTGTTATACTCACAGCAATGGGTGTGCGAGATTTAATTGTTAAAATGATACCTAAAAATTTAAAAATAGGTATCGGTGTATCAATAGGGTTTTTTATAGCATATCTTGGTTTCTCAAACTCAGGAATTGGTAGCTTTGTAAACGGAATTTCTATGGGTAACTATGCCGATGTAACAGTTGTTTTAGCTTTGTTTGGTTTATTCCTTATAGCGACGCTTGAAGCGTATAAAGTTCGTGGTGGCATACTTATCGGAATGATGATAACAACTATAATAGGTATGTTTGTAAAAGTGGGTGGAGTTCCAGTTACAAATATCCAATCTGCATTTAGCATGCCAAATTTTGAAACAGTTTCTAATATCATGTTTCAGTTTGATTTAAAAGAAATTATAACATGGGGTGCAGTTCCTTTAATATTCATCGTTTTTTGTGGAGATTTTTTCTCTACACTCGGAACAATACTAGGTGTTGCAGGTCAAGTTAATATGCTTGATGAAAATGGAAACTTAGAAAATATTCAAAAGCCTTTTATGGTAGATGCAATAGGTACAACCGTAGGCTCGTTGTTTGGTTGTACAACGATTACAACTTATGTAGAATCGGCATCTGGTGTGCAAGCTGGTGGTAGAACAGGGATAACTTCTGTAATTGTAGGTTTGCTTTTCTTAGTATCATCTTTCTTTGCACCGATTTTTACAAGTATTCCAAACTGTGCAACAGGCCCTGCACTTATCTATATCGGATTTTTAATGATTTCTGGTTTTAAAAACCTTGATGTAGATGATTTTACAGAGTTTTTCGGACCGTTTATCATGATAATGTTTACAGCTTTTGCTGGTGGTATATCAGTAGGTATATCTATGGGTATTTTAGCTCATGTATTTATAAAAGTGGTAACACGCAGATTTGCTGATATGCACATCGGTATGTATATTTTAGCAGTTCCACTGATATTATACTTCGTTGCAAACGCTATAGTTTAAGGAGAAAAAATATGATTAATTTAGAACCAAAAGACAAAGAAGCACTGATAAACTGTGCTATGGGAAAAATTCCAGCAGATTTATGTATTACAAACGTTCGTTTGGTAAATGTTTTAACTGGCGAAATTTACCCTGCTGATATATATGTGTATGATAAATTTATTGCACACGTAGAAAAAGACAATGTTGGAGAAAATATAGATGCAAAAAAAATCGTAGATGGAGAGGGTAAATATATTATCCCTGGTCTTATAGATTCGCATGTTCATATAGAATCTTCTATGTTAACGCCGAGAAATTTTGCGAAATGTATAATAAATCACGGTACAACAACAATAGTTACCGACCCACACGAAATAGCTAATGTATATGGCAGAGAAGCTGTAAAATATATGCATGATGCGTCGGATAACCTTCCTATGCGTCAACTTATAGATATTCCGTCTTGTGTGCCTGCTGTTCCAGGTCTTGAAAATTCTGGGGCAGAATTTTTTGCAGAGGATATTTTTGAGCTTGCAAAGCTTGAACGTGTAGTTGGTTTAGCAGAGGTTATGGACTATATCGGCGTTGTAAATTGTTCTGAGAGAATGATGAGTATTATTCAAGCAGGGAAAGACTGTGGACTATATATCCAAGGACATGCTCCTTTTGTATCTGGAAGAATGCTTTCTGCATATGTAATAGGTGGTGCAAGAACTTGCCATGAGTCAAGATCAGAAAAAGAATTTGTAGAAAAACTTCGTGTTGGTATGTCTGTCGATGTAAGAGAAAGCTCTATTTCTAAAAACGCAAGAGAAGCTGTTTTAGGAACGCAGGGCATAAAGTTTTATGATAATTTTTGCTCGTGTACAGACGACAGAGAATCGCATGACTTGATAGAAATCGGTCATATAAACACAACTGTGAAAAAATTAGTTGCATCAGGTATGGACGCTATAACGGCGATTAAATCTGCAACGTTTAACACTGCTCGTCAAATAAAAATCGAAAATCTAGGTGCAATAGCTCCAGGTTATATTGCAGATATGCTAATTGTAGAATCGTTGTCAGATATAAAACCAAGCGAAGTGTATTTTGAGGGCGAATTGGTATCGAAAGACGGAAAACTTGTGAAAGAAATTGAAGATATTGAATTTGAAATAGAAACAAGAAATTCGATTAATTTAAAACAACCAGAACTTTCAGCATATGAATATAAAGCACCAATTGAAAACGGTACTGTAAAAGTAAATATAATGTGCTATGATAGTAGTTTTTCTGCTGCGACATATGTATCAACAGAAGAAGTTCCAGTTAAAAACGGAGTTTTGGACATATCGCATGATGAAGACTTAAAATACATCACTGTGTTTAATAGATATGGAAAAGGAACAATAGGTTATGGCATAACACGTGGATTTGGAACAAAGTCAGGTGCTGTAGCGTCTACAGTTTCGCATGATAGCCATAATATGACAGTGGTATATGACACGAAAGAGAATGCAAAAGCTTGTATTGATGCACTTATAGAGTGTAAAGGTGGACTTGCTGTTTCAAATAAAGGGAAGTGTCTTGGTACTATACCGTTACAAGTAGGTGGGCTTATGTCTATAAATCCTGCTGAAGTTGTAGCGAAACAATCGGAAGAAATGAAAGAACACTTAAAAGCTTTTGAGTTAGAACTAGATGATAACCCACTTTTAAGAATAGTAACTTGTGCGTTGCCAGTTATACCAGAATGTAAAATGAGCGACTTAGGACTAGTTGATGTATTGAAAAAAGAAATTATACCTTTGTTTGCAAAGTAAGCACGAATTTATATGTGAAATAGGTCAAGCGTTACGCTTGCTCGCTCGAGCAGAGTATGCTCGTCGCTCATCGCAATGAGCGAAACAACCTATTAAATTTGCTCGCAAATTTAACTAAAATACACAAAAAAAACGACTGACGAAAGTCGGTCGTTAAATTAAACAGTCACTAAGTGGCTGTTTTTTTATGCAAAAATAAACTTTTATGATTAATAAAGTATAAAAGCACAAATTAAACGTAAAATGGGTCAAGCGTCACGCTTGTGGAGCAGATTTTAATGTTTTATACTACAAAAGCCACTATCGTTACCGAAAAGTAGATTTTAAATTATGTGTCTGAAATAAAAGAACCACCTATCTAAAAAGTAGAAATTTTACTTTTTTAGCTAGGTGGTATATTTTTTATGCAATTTTTATGATTTTTATTCGTTAAAATTGTTCTTTTACAACTTTTAAATAATAAAATATAAATCCTAGTGGTGGAAAGCCAAAGAAACATAATAATGCCCAAGCTATAGCTGAGCTAGAAGATGAAGTTCGCTTTAAAGCGTCTACATAAACTACCATACAAGCGAAAAGTAACGCACATAGTATAAGAACATTTATAAGAGATGCAAAAAGAAAACTTATTCCGTTAAATATAAAATTCATAGCATTAACCTAAATATTTTTTAAGTGTATTGCGAACAGCATTAGGTCCTGCGATTAATTCGATAAACATTTCTTCGATTTTGTCAGAAAGTCCACATTCAACAAGATTTACACCGAAAATTTTATCATTAGCTAAAATTTCTAAAATTTCGTGATTGTATTCGCCACCTATTTTCACTGTAGAAAGCTTTGTTGTAAGTTCTTGTAAAAGTGGGTCTGGGTTTAGTTTCATGTCGTTTCCTTTGTCATCAACAGCAAGTAAATATCTAAGCCAACCAGCTATTGTTAAAGGTATAAAAGTAAGGTCTTTAACATCTAAAGAATCACTTTTGATATATGCTTTTATAGTTTCGCCAAAACGAATACCAACTTTTTGAGATGTATCAGTTGCAATTCTTTGTGGTTCGTCTGGAATAAATGGATTTGTAAATCTATCGTTTAAAACTTCGTCGATAAATGCTTTAGGGTCGATGATTTTAGGGTCTACTACAACAGGCATGCTTTCAACATAACCGATTTTTTCTACAAGTTTGCGTAGCTCAGGGTCACGCATTTCTTCGAAAATACGAGTATATCCTAAAGTACAACCAAAAACAGCAAGTGCTGTGTGTAAAGGATTTAAACAAGTCGTAACTTTCATAGTTTCGCTTTTGTTTACTGTGTCACGGTCTGTAATAAATACACCACCAGCTTCTAAATCTGGTCTGCCATTTGGGAATTTATCTTCTATAACTAAATATTGAGGAGTTTCTGCATTAACAAATGGTGCTACAAAAGTATTTTTTGAAGTAATAATAGGAGTCATATCTTCGATACCTAGCTCTAAAAGTGCATCTTCCACTTCTTTTGCAGGACGAGGTGTGATTTTATCTATCATAGACCATGGAAAAGCAACTTTGCTCTCGTTGTTTAAATAATCAACGAATGCTTGCTCTACTTTGCCTTTTTTACACCAGTTTTGTGCAATATCAAGTACAGAACCTTTTAAAATATCGCCATTATGACTGCAATTATCCATACTAACTAAAGAAATTGGAAGTTCGCCTTTTAAAAATCTTTTGTAAAGTAGGAAAGCTGTGATACTAATAACGTGACGTGCGTTTTGTGGCTCATCTTCGATGTCAGCAGTGATAACGTCGAAATATTCGTTTGCTGGAGTTTTTAGAGCATATCCTTTTTCAGTTACCGTAAAACTCACCATTTGTAGGCTTTCGCTTTCAAATATTTCGATTATTTCGCTCATAACAGCTGTGTTTTTTGCATCTGCAGGATATGATTTTATTATACTTGCGATAACTTCTTTTACCATGTCGCCATTTGGTTGTAAATTTACAAGCATAGTTAAATTATCAAAATCGTGGAATACTTTTTCGATAATATCATAGTCGAAAGTATCTATTGCAATAATTCCTGTGTCAGCTTTGCCTTCGTTTAGCATAATTTGATTTATTTTGCCAACAAATCCACGGAAGATATTGCCAGCACCAAAATGCACCCAACGAGGTGTTTTGTTTGTGTTTTCTAAAATTACTTTTGGGTCAAATTTTGGAAGAATAACGCCTGCTTTGTCCCATTGTTCAGTTTGTTTCAAACTTTCTAAGTTCATTTTCATAATAAGTTTTTCCTTTATATGTAATATTTTAAAGTAGCCACTAAAACCTAAATTTTAGTGGCTTATTTTTTTATTTTTTCATGTAAGTACGGCTATCTTTGCGAAGAGCATCGTATAAACCAAGAAGATACTGAGAACCTAAAGCTCTGTCGTATAAACCATATCCAGGTACGCCAGATTCGCCCCAAATCATACGACCGTGGTCAGGACGCATAGGACCTGTGAAATTAATGTCTACAAATGCACGCATAATTTCAGCCATGTCTAAAATGCCATCTTCTGCCCAGTGACAAGCTTCTTCGAAAACGCCAGGAGCTGTGTGTTTAGTGTTTCTAACGTGTGCGAAGTGGATTCTATCTTTTAAAGAACGAATAATATCAGGAATATCATTGTCAGGGTTTGAGCTTAAACTACCTGTACATAAAGTTACACCATTGTGTTTGTTTGGAACAGCATTCATAAGTTTTAGTAAAGCTTCTTTACAAGTTATGATACGAGGTAAACCAAATACGCTCCAAACTGGATCGTCAATGTGGATTGCCATGTTAATATCGTATTTATCACAAGTTGGCATAATTGCATTTAAGAAGTAAACTAAATTATCGAATAATATTTCAGGTGTTACTTCTTTGTATTTATCAAATAAATCTTTAACAGTTGCCATTCTTTCAGGTTCCCAACCAGGCATAACAAAACCGTTTGTATCCATACCTTCAAACATTTTAGTAGGGTCGATTTTATCAATAACATTTTGGTCGTATGCTAAAACAGTAGAACCGTCAGGACGAACTTTTGCTAAATCTGAACGTGTCCAGTCGAAAACAGGCATAAAGTTGTAACAAACTAAACGAATATCTTCAGAAGCTAATTTTTCTAAAGTTTTGATGTAGTTTTGTATGTACATATCACGGTCATCAGAACCGATTTTGATAGAATCGTGAATGTTTACACTTTCGATACCATCAATAAAAAGGCCAGCATCTTCAACTTGTTTTTTTATTTTACGAATAGCGTCAATATCCCACTCTTCGCCTGGTTTAGTGTCATAAAGTGTTGTAATAACACCATGCATACCAGGGATTTGTTTGATTTGTTGTAATGTTACAGGGTCATGACCTTCGCCAAACCATCTAAATGTCATTTTCATAATATTTCTCCTAATAAGAATTTTATTTTTAATAGATAATTACAACAAACTAGAAAAATTTGCTAATAATTATTAAACTACCTTTCTAATTTTAGCATAATGAATAAACTTTTGCAATAGTTTTTATAAAAAAATTACACTTCACATTGACTAAATAAAGCATGAAATGTATAATATATTTATAGATGTCTACTTAGCATTTAGAAAGGATAGACTATGAAGAATAAAAAACTTATAACATCACTACTTGTATGCGTATTAACATTCGTTTCTGCTTGCGAGGGAAACATTAATACAAACGCTAATAATGTTGCAAATGACAACACCCAAACCCTAATAGAAGACCTTGGGAATATTTATGATTTAAAGGAAGATGGTATGTATAGTGCATCAACGCACCCTTTAATACTTTCTATTTTTGTGCATTATGAAGATATGTATACTTTTCGTGATGATTTAATTTCCCAGGAAATAACGGAATACACAAATATTATATTCAATAGCGTAGGTTCGCAGTATTCAAATGATTCTGAAAAAGAATTTGCTATGCTTATGTCCCAACCAAAACTCCCAGATATTATCGGGGGTACGCTCTATGATATTTCAAAATATGGAGCAGAGGAAGCTTTTATTCCTTTGCAAGATTTTATAAATGCATATGCACCAAATATACGTGCAATGTTTGAGAAATATCCTGAGGCTAAAGCATCTGTAACGGATAGCGAGGGGAATATTTATGCAATTCCTTTTGTGAACGAAGTAGCTGTTTCAAATCAGTGGTGGATACGAAAAGATTGGCTAGACGAGCTAGGGCTTCAAGTACCTACTACGATTGCAGAATTTGAAAAAGTGTTATCAGCGTTTAAAACAAAAGACCCAAATGGAAACAGCGAAGCTGATGAAATTCCTCTGTTTCAAAATCTAGGAAATGGAGTTAATGATATTATTCCGTTGTTTGGAGTAAATCCGTTTTTTCATCTAGATGAATATGGCAAAGTGCAAATAGGTTCATATACAGAAGAATATAAAGAGGCGATAAAAGGCGTAAGCTCATGGTTTACTCAAGGTTATATACACAAAGATATTTTCAATAGCAATGTAGGTCTAGGTTTTTTTGATGCAAACACTGGTGGGATAACTTTTGGAAATGCTTTGGAAATTTCTAAATATAATTATCTAAAAGAGGACGGAAGTTTTTATGTTGTTGGCATAGCTCCACCAACGGATATAAACGGGGTAAGATGGGTTGCAACAAATACTAGCGTTGCAGATACTTATGGTATAGGTATTTCAGTAGACAACAGTTTTCCTACAGAAACTATAAAAATGCTAGATTTTTTATTTTCAAAACCTGGAAGCACGCTTATGACTTATGGCATTTTAAACGAAACTTATAAAATTAGTGCAGAAGGTCAAGAAACATATATTGGCGACACATTAAATATTTATGATACACTAAAAAACATGGGAGCTATGATTAAAGCTGTACCGTTTATTTTAGAAGAAAATGCAGTTTTGCAACTTATGCATAAAGAAGGTGTGGATATTTATAATGTTTATAAAGAAAATAATTATGAAAATATAATAAATAGTTCACTCAAAACATTATGTTTTAATGAAGAAGAATTAGAAGTAATATTAAACATATACCCTGCATGTGAGGAATATATTTTTAATAAAACGATGGAATGGACAAAAGATTCTACGCTAATAGATTTAGAATTTGAAGAATATATGCAAAACTTATCATCTTTAGGAATAAATGAAGTTTTATCTGCATATCAATCAGCGTATAATAGATTTAGATTAAATGTAGAATAAGACAAATTGAGAAAACAAACGAAATTATGTTAAAAAATAAACAAACTTTTGTGAAAAAATATACAAAAACTACTTGAAAAAAACGTTAGTTATATGTTATAATAGCTATAGTAAGGTAAAAATATATGAAAAATTATAATTTTACCTAGATGTTAAATATTCATTTGTTACACTATTGCGTTTAATTTATGAAATATACAACATCGATACATAAAAAAGATTATGCATGACAAAAAGTTATGCAGGAGCTGAAAAGGAGAGTACATATGAAAATTTTAGTAGGCATTGGCGAAAGCGAAGTAAAAGAAAGCTATTTCACACCAACGGTTGTAGAACAACTAGAAAAATTAGGTGAAATTGTTTGGAATGAAACTGGAAGACAAGCGTTCACAAAAGAAGAATTAATCGAACATATCAAAGATGTTGACGTTTACTTATCAGGTTGGGGATCGCCAGCAGTAGACCCTGAAGTATTATCACATGCAAAAAACCTTAAAGTTCACGCACATACAGCAGGTTCTGTTGCAAGACTTGTTTGTAAAGAAGAATATGACAGAGGCGTTGTCGTACTTAGTGGCAATGATATTTTTGCTCGTTCAGTAGCAGAAGCAACTGTATGTTACATGCTAAACTCTTTAAGACGTAACGAAGAACTTATGCAAACAGTTCGTAACGGTGGCTGGAGAATGGAAAGATGTTTCAACAGTGGTTTATACCGTAAAAAAGTTGGTTTAATAGGTTATGGCGAAATTTCAAGATATGTTATGGACGCTATTAAATGGTGGGAACCAGATTTATACCTATATTCTAAACATGCTTCTCCAGATGCATATCATAAATATGGTGCAAAACAAACTACATTAGAACACATATTCTCAGAATGTGATGTTATTTCAATCCACTCAGCTTGGAATGACGAAAACCACGAATTAATCAAAAAAGAACACTTTAAATTAATAAAAGAGGGTGCTGTATTCGTTAATACTGCAAGAGGTGGTATCTTAGACGAGAAAGCTCTTATAGAAGAATTAGAAACTGGTAGATTTAGAGCAGCTCTAGACGTATTTGTTCAAGAACCACTACCAGAAGATAGCGTTTTAAGAAAACTTAAAAACGTACAATGTTACCCACACATGGGTGGACCTACTTTTGATATGCGTGAACAAGTTATGTTCAAATTATTAAGAGATTTAAGACACATTAAAGATGGAAAGCCTTTTGATGATGTTGTTACATACGAAAATTCTTTATATATGACTCAAGTGCCAAAAGACGCTATTAAATGGGGGTAATAAATTATGAAAATTGCTATTAGTACATTACCATTTAGAGAATGGGAAGTAGACGACGTAATTGCGTCTTTAGTAGAAGGTAAATATGATGCAATAGAAATTAGAATGGACTTTCACCCGTGGAGTGATAAATCACTTCCAGATAGCCATTATGAAGAAATTGCTAAAAAATTAAAAAAAGCTGGTCTTAAAGTTACAGACTTAGGTAGTAGTGTTAGCCGTGTTGATGGATACAGAACTGACTACATAGAAGACATGAAGCGTTTATTTAAAATTGCAAATATTTTAGATGCTACTGGTATCAGAATTATGCTAGGGCATGGCAGAAAATTTGCAAGCGAACCAATTAAAGAAGTTGATGTTGAAGGACTGAACAAATGGCTTTTAGAAGTTGACGAAATGGCTGAAAAAGCTGGCGTTCAAGCTTGGATAGAGTCACACGCTGGATATTCTACAGGAGCTAAAATTCATACTGTATTTAAAGATTTACCACAACTTAAAAATATTAAAGTTATTTGGGATTTCCAACACAGTATAGAACACGGCGAAACTATAGATGAAAGTATCGACTATATGTTTGACCAAATTGTTCACATACACATTAAAGATGGTGAACCTTGGAACGACCCAGAACAACTTCACTACAAATGTACAGCATTAGGTGCAGGTGTTATGCCTATCGCCGAAATTGTTAAAAAAGTTCAAGATAGAGGATATGATGGATATTACTCACTTGAGTGGGAAAGTGCATGGAAAGAAGAAGTTCGTGAGTTAAATTGCGATGCAGAAACAATTAGAACTTTCCGTAGTTTTATGGAGCAATTTGATACTAAAAAGTAATCTTGAGAGGAAAAAAAATGATTAGAGTTAAATACGATGATATGTTAAACGAGTTTAAGCGTGTGCTTATTTCTCGTGGATTTGATGAAACAACTGCACAACATGCAGCAGAAATTTTTACAACAAATAGCCTAGATGGGATTGAATCTCACGGACTAAATAGATTTCCTGTTGTTGTAGACTATTTAGATAAAGGTGTAATTAAACCAGATGCAATAGCTACATGTGAAGAAAAAATGGGAGCTATAGAAAAATGGAACGGCCATCGTGGTTTCGGTCCATTAAACGCTAGACGTGCTATGGATAGAGCTTGTGAGCTTGCAAAAGAACACGGTATCGGCGTTGTTGCACTTGGAAATAATAATCACTGGATGCGTGGTGGTAGCTACGGTTTACAAGCAGCTGAAAAAGGTTGTATTGCTATTTGCTGGTCAAATACAATGCCTAATATGGCAGCTTGGGGTGGTAAAGAAAACATCATTGGTAACAACCCACTTGTAATGGCTGTACCAAAAAGTGATGGTAACCATGCAATAGTTGACTGTGCTGTTTCTCAATTCTCTTTTGGTAAAATCGAAGTTACAAAACTAAAAGGCGAACAACTACCTGTAATTGGTGGATATGATACAAAAGGCGAACTAACTACAGACCCAGGTGAAATCCTAGAATCATTCCGTCCAATTCCTATGGGATATTGGAAAGGTAGTGGTATATCTATTCTTCTTGATATGATTGGTGCTGTACTTAGTGAAGGTCATTCTGTACCACAAGTAGGTGAGTTAGGAGCTGAAGTAGGTTTAACTCAAATCATGATAGCGATTGACCCTAATAAATTCCACAACCAAGATTTAACTGATAAAATTGTAGATGATATTATTGCAAGTATCAAAGGTTTAACACCATTACAAGAAGGTGGAGAAGTTTTCTACCCAGGTGAAATTGAATCTAGATACAGACAAGATAGCTTAGCTAACGGTATTCCAGCAAACGAAAGTAAATGGAAAGAAGTTTGTGCTCTATAATTAAATAATAAATTCGAGCAATCATAGAAATATGGTTGCTCTTTTTTTTATAAAAAAATAATAGCATGGTATTGACAGCTTGCTATTGATGTGTTATTATACATAAGTGACATAAAGGAGGAGAATATGAGAAGTGGTGAAAAATTTATAAGTACCATAAAAGTTTGTTCGGAAAAACTACAAGCACAAGCTAATGAGGTTTTAAAAGAAAACGACTTAACTATGCCACAAGGTATGGTTATTAGAACTTTAAGCATAAGTCCTAATAATAAATGCACGCTAAAAGAACTAGAAAAAAAACTAAGCGTGTCACAGCCAACACTTGCAGGGCTTGTTGTGCGACTAGAAAAGAAAGAATTTGTGCAAACTTATATAGATGAGAATGATAGACGAGTTAAAATTGCAGTGCTTACTGAAAAAGGTATTGAAGTAGAGCAAATAATATCAAAAACTTTTGAAACTTTTGAAAAAAATATATTTAACGATATAACAGAAGAAGAAAAAAATTTATTATTAAATACATTAAACAAAATATTAAACAAAATATAAATCGGAGGATATATGAAGAAAATTTTTCAAACTTTTACAACAAAGGACTGGATTTCCTGGGGAATAACTTTTGTACTTGTGCTTTTTCAAGTTAGATTTGACCTAAAAGTACCAGAATATATGAGCGAGATAACAGAGCTTGTTCAAACAGATGGCAGTGCCATGAAAGATATTTTAATAGCAGGTGCTTATATGCTCGGTTCATCGCTCGGTGGACTTTTAGTAATGATTGTTATAGGCTATTTTTCGGCTCAAATTGCAACATCGGTTGCTATGCGTCTGCGTGAGCAGGTTTATAAAAAAACATTAACGTTTTCTATGCTTGATATGAATACGTTTTCTACAGGTAGCTTAATAACAAGAACAACAAACGACATAACGCAAGTGCAGTCTTTTATAGCGATGGGGTATATCGTGGCTATTCGTGCACCTTTTATGGCTGTAGTTGCACTTTCAGAAATTTTTGATAAAAATATAACTTTTTCAATGGTAGTTGTAGTAGCACTTATATGCCTTATTACAGCTGTTAGTATAGTTTTAAAATTAACTATACCAAAATCTAAAAAAATTCAGCAAATGACAGATGGATTAAACACAGTAGTTCGTGAACATTTAATAGGCTTGCGTGTTGTTCGTGCGTATAATGCAGAAAAATATCACGAAGATAAATTTGAAATAGAAAATGCAGAAGTTTCAAATGCTAATATTTTTGTAAATAGAACAACTGCTTTTGCAGGTCCTTTTATGACGTGTTTAATGTCGGTTTTAACGCTTGCGATATATTTTATTGGGGTTTCTTTGATAAACGAAGCAAGTTTACCTATGGATAAACTCACAGTTTTTTCGGATATGATAGTTTTTTCAATGTATGCAATGTTAATAATAATGGCGTTTATGATGCTTACTATGAATATTTTAATGATGCCTCGCTTTGTTGTAGCACTAAATAGAATATCAGAAGTTATCGACTACGAAAATACAGTTCCAGATAATTCAACTAGTGAAAATACACAAAAAAGCGATATTGCGATAGAATTTAAAAACGTAACTTTCGCATATCCAAAAAGCGAAGAAGCAGTTGTGCAAGATATTTCATTTGCTGTTAAAAAAGGTGAAACTATAGCAATTATCGGTTCGACTGGTAGTGGTAAAAGCACGATAATAAATCTAATTTTAAGATTTTTTGATTGTACCAAAGGCGAAATTTTAGTTGATGGGAAAAATATCAAAGAATATTCGCAAAACAACCTACGAGATAAATTAGGTTTAGTATCGCAAAAAGCACAGCTATTTAATGCGAAAATTTGGGAAAATATTGCGTATGGCGAAGAAACATACGACGAAAAACAGCTAGAAAGAGCAATTAAAATTGCACAAGCTAAAGATTTTGTGGATAAAGTTGGCGTGGATTCGGAAGTATCGCAAGGTGGACTAAATTTATCAGGTGGACAAAAACAACGTTTGTCGATAGCTCGTGCTATATATAAAAATCCTGAAATCTACCTTTTTGATGACTGTTTTTCTGCACTAGACTATAAAACAGACAGAGTACTTAGAAAAACACTAGAAGAAGAAACAAAAGATGCAACGAAAATTATGGTAGCCCAAAGAATTAGTACGGTAAAAGATGCTGACCAAATTATCGTTTTAGACCATGGCAAAATTTCGGCAATTGGCAAACACAAAGACTTGCTAGAAAACTCAAGTGTATACAAAGAAATTGCAGAATCACAATTATCTAAGGAGGAATTAGAAAATGAGTAATCAAAAAAATACTAGCGAAGCTAGACCTCCGATAGGTGGAGGTGGACCTCGTGGAATGATGGCTGTTGAAAAGCCAAAAGACTTTGTAGGAAGCCTTAAAAATTTAGCAAATTATGCAAAAAGTTACCTACCTATATTTATATTTGCAATAATTTTAGCGATATGCTCATCGGTATTTTCACTTATAGGACCATCAAAACTTAGCGAAATTACAGATTTGATTATAGCTGGTATGATGACGCAAATAGATACAAATGCAGTAAAATCTATAGCGATGTTTTTGATAACGATATATGCTATAGGGTTTGTTTTTAGCTATATTCAAGGTTGTATCATGGCAACAGTATCACAAAAAATATGTAGAAATTTACGCCGTGATTTAGTAGAAAAAATAAATAAATTACCATTATCATATTTTGATATACGTTCATATGGAGATACGTTAAGCCACGTAACAAATGACGTAGACACTATAGCAAATAGTTTAAACCAAAGTTTATCATCAAGTATCACAGGGATAATCACTTTTTTAGGTGCAGTTATTTTAATGTTTTATACAAACTGGATAATGGCACTATCGGGTATTATTGCTGTTGTTTTAGGTATGATTTTAGCTGGTAGTATTATAAAAATGTCGCAAAAATATTTTAGAGAACAACAAGTGTTTTTAGGTAAAATTAATGGGAATATAGAAGAAGTATATACAGGGCATACAATTGTGCGTGCTTATAACGCAGAAAAATATGTTGAAGATATATTCGAAAAAAATAATGTAGAGTTATATAAATCAGCTTGGAAAGCACAATATATGTCAATTTTAATGATGCCTATAATGGGCTTTGTTGGAAATCTTGCATATGTAGTAGTATGTATAGTTGGAGCATTGCTTGCCGTGCAAGATATAATTGCGTTTAGCGTTATAGTTGCGTTTATGTTATATATTAGACTTGCAACACAGCCACTTACAACACTTGCACAAGCTGTGACAGCATTACAAAGTGCAGCTGCTGCGAGTGAGAGAGTTTTTAAATTATTCGACGAGGAAGAAATCGTAAAAGATAGTGATGATACTGTAGAAATTACAAATGTTCGTGGCGAAGTAGAGTTTCGTGATGTTCATTTTGGTTATACAGATAAAATGATTATCAAAGGATTTAGTGCGAAAATCGAGGCAGGACAAAAAGTTGCAATTGTAGGACCTACAGGAGCAGGAAAAACAACGATTGTTAATTTGCTTATGCGTTTTTACGAAATAAACCAAGGTGAGATTTTGATAGATGGAATATCGACAAAAAATATTACTCGTGCAAATGTGCGTGATATGTTTTCTATGGTTTTGCAGGATACATGGTTATTTGATGGAAGTATTTTAGAAAATATAGTGTATTGCGAAGAAAATATTACAAAAGAGCAAGTTATAGATGCGTGTAAATCAGTAGGTATTCATAGAACTATTTTAACTTTGCCAGAAGGATATGACACAGTAATGGAAAATGCTACGCTATCTTCTGGAGAAAAACAGCTTATAACAATTGCTCGAGCTATGATAAAAAAATCAGAACTTTTAATACTAGATGAAGCGACAAGCTCGGTAGACACAAGAACAGAACTGCTAATAGCAAACGCTATGGATATTTTAGCAAAAAATAAAACTTCGTTTATAATAGCACACAGACTGTCTACAATAAAAAATGCAGATGTAATTCTGGTTATGCGTGACGGAAATATCGTAGAAAGTGGAAATCATGACAATCTTTTAGAAAAAAATGGGTTTTATGCCGAATTATACAACAGTCAGTTTGAAACAGACTAAAAAATTATTAATGCCAAGTAAATTTTACTTGGCTAATTTTTGTTAAATATTTCAAAAAACTATTGAAAAATTGTGAATTTTAGTATATAATAACTATGATAGATATATATTGAGGGAGGAATTTTTAATGATTTACAACGGTAAAGAAATAAAAAAACTTGGATTTGGTTTAATGAGATTACCAATGATTGATGACCAAATTGACATTGAGCAAACAAAACAAATGGTAGATGTTTTTATGGAAAACGGTTTTACTTATTTCGACACAGCTTATGGTTACATAAACCAAAGGTCAGAAGTTGCAGCAAAAGAAGCTCTAATAGACAGATACCCTAGAGAATCATTCCAATTTGCAACAAAACTTCCAGCGTGGAATGCACCAAATGCAGAAGAAGCAAAACAAATGTTCTATACATCTTTAGAAAGAACAGGAGCTGGATATTTTGACTTCTACCTGCTACATAATTTAGGTGGAGAAAGAATACAAGCTTTTGAAGACTACGATTTATGGAATTTTATTAAAGAACAAAAAGAAAAAGGTATAATTAAAAAAATCGGTTTCTCTTTACACGATACAGCAGAAACTTTAGACCAAGTTTTAACAAAGCACCCAGAAGTAGATTTTGTTCAACTTCAAATAAACTATGCTGACTGGAATGATAAAGTTATTCAGTCAAAATTATGCTACGAAGTAGCACAGAAACACAAAGTTCCAGTAATTGTTATGGAACCTGTACGTGGTGGGGCATTAGCACAGCCACCAAAAAAAGTTGCAGAGTGTCTTGATAAAGCTGGTTTTGATATGTCATATCCTGAATGGGCAATTAGATTTTCAGCGTCTTTAGACGATGCTTTTGTGGTTCTTAGTGGTATGTCAAATATGGAACAAATGCAACAAAATATTTCTTATATGAAAGAATTTGAAAAATTAACAGACGTACATTACAAAGCTATAGAAGAAGCTCAAGAAATTCTTAGCACGATACCTTCTATTCCTTGTACAAACTGTAAATATTGCATTAAAGACTGTCCACAAGGGATTTTAATTTCTAACTTATTATCTGCGTATAATAAACACCTAGTTTTTGAAGATTTTGCAGGTGCAAAAAAATCATATAACTGGGCAGCAGAAAGAGGAAACCATGCAAGTGCTTGTGTTGCTTGTGGTAAATGCGAAACAGTTTGCCCTCAGTTTATTAATATCATAGATAAACTTGGAGAAATTTCAAGCGTTTTAGAAAACGGCTAAATTAAATATAGGAAAACTGTAGCAGAGAATGAACTTTGCTACAGTTTTTTGCATTTAGACACAAGATTTATAGGTATAAGTTACTGTATTTCGTTTATTAAATTTTCGGCTGAAATTTTCAATGCATTTAATAACTAATGTTAAAAATAACGCAAGTATAGTACCACCTACAACTAAATATAATAAAATTCCATTGCTGAAAATAAATATAGCATTTTCCATAATAATATTCTCCTTTCAAATTTCTTGAGTAAATTGTATCAAATTTTGGTGGTTGCAAGAATAAACTACTGCAATATTATTGGTTGCAAAGTAGTTGCACACAAAAAATATAAAAAACGGACAAATAAATATTCGTCCGTTTAATTTTTGCTAATTTATTGAGTAAATTCTAAATTGTCAAATTTTGTTACAGAGATAACTCCAGATTCGCTTTCATAATAAGAAATCGAAACTTTGTCTGAAACCTCAGTTATAGCAAGTTCGCTACTTAGAGTGTTTACTGCTGAGAAAATTTTATTAGGCACAGAATCTATAATAAATTTATAGTCTAAACTGCCACCGTAAGTTTCGCTAGATATACGAATTATAGTACCTTGTTTTGTAATTTCTTCGCCTTCAGGTTTTGCAAAAGAATTTGACGTTCCAAGGGTTGTTTCGTAGTCACGAAGTGCAGCAGAAATATTTTCTCCAACACCAACGCTTGATATATCAGAAACAGAAACAAACGCATATTGTTTAATTAGCCCACTATTGTCTTTTAAAGTCATAAAATATGTTGCGACACCATTATGGTTTATAATGATAGGGAACGACGAGTAGTAGCCATATTGTTGAACTTTACCCTCGGCAGAAAGTTTTGCTGCATATTCTGTAGCACCACTAATTTGGTAAATTTTAGATTCTTTAGTTACCATGTTTACCATGATGAAACCAATAGCAGATTCGTCAGAACCAACGCTTGTAAGCCCTGTAAATAGATAGCAATTACCGTCATTATAAATGATAATTTCACCAGTACTAGACTGGAATTTATCTTGGTTTGAGAAATTAAAGATACCGTGGATATATTCTCCTTGGTTATTAATTTGGTTCATAATAAAATATTGTGGTTGAACTCTATCTACCCAGTCAGGTGTGTTATCAAGTCCATATTCACTAACTTCGCCTGTTGTAGCATTTAAAACTAAAATACCAGTGGCTTCAGGAAGTGAAAAAATCCAATTATTTGCATATGTTGTAACAATCCAATGAGGAACGCCACTATCGTCTATTTCAAATGAATAGTCAGTAAGTCCTGTAAATAAATACCCTTTAACTATACGCAAATAGCGAGTTATGTCATCAAAAAAGTACGAATTTGGTTGATATTTAATTTCGGTATCCACAAATTGTATATCCTGTTGGTTTGTAGCAGAAACAGTGATATATCCAGCTGAACCATCTATATTTTTAAGCCACTTGAAAAATCCAGAGTGCTGAAGTGGAACAATCCACACAAGTTCGCCATTCACTTGCTGAATTACTGGTGTACCAACATAAACTTGGCTACCAACACCAGGATTTTCACCTAGTTTTTTGTCGGCTAGAGATTTTGCTAGTGCTTGGTCTACTATAGGTATTTGAGATAAATCTAGTGCTTGAATATCTTGCGAAAACTCGGTTGTTTCTGAAACACCAAGCTGGTCACGATAAGCTTTAGAATTAAACAAAGGAGAAGAAATTATGTTTAAAAGAAAGAAAAGTCCCCATAAAACACCAAGAATTTTTACCAAACGTTTAAAACCTTGTGCAGTTTTGTCTATATCAAAGCTAAAACCACCATGCTCGTTTTGTTCCACACGTATTGTACTTAAAACGCTAAAGCTGTTTAAAATTATATATGCCGAGATAACAAAAAGCCATGTGAATGCACCATCTGCATACATAGGGTTAAGATTTTGTGGCGACACCACAAGGGAAATAAGAAAAAATATAGTAAGACCTATATTTATTCCAGTACGAATTTTTTTCATATTCATAAAAATACACCTACCTTAATAGTTTATAGTTGATTTTTAAAACCTTGTCCTAGCACTTCACGCACATCAGTTACTATCATAAATGAATGTTCATCTATACTAGACGCAATTTTTTTTATTTGTGGTAATTCTTGACGGCGTACAGCACACATTATAACATTTTTGTTTTCATTTGTGTATGCACCAGTACCTTTTAGCAAAGTTACACCTCGTTTTTTAGTAGAACAAATTTCTGAAGCAATTTCGGCATTTTTATCAGAAATAATGTATATTAATTTCGCAAGGTCAGGACCTTCTAAAACGCTGTCTATTACTTTAGACGAAATCCATATAACAATTGTTGCATATAATGCACTATTTAGTGTTCCAAAAACTAATGCACTAAGTGCAACGACAAATATATCGGTAAAAATTACAATTTGTCCTAAGCTTAAATGTGGATAACTTAAACGCACAAGTTTAGTGATAATATCAGAGCCACCAGTAGAAGCACCAATGCTAAAGTTTATTCCAAGACCTATCCCCAAACAAACACCACCATATAAAGCACCGATTAAAGGCTCAGTTTCAAATGCTATAGAGTTATCTAAAATGTTCATTATAATAGAGGACACTACAACGGCATAAATTGTAATTACCATAAATCGTCTGCCAAGCTTTTTGTAGCCGATAATACTTATTGGAATATTCAAAAGTATTATAAGTGTACCTGTAGGGATATTTGTTAGATGATTTATAATAACAGCCATACCAGAAAAACCACCAGGGGCAATAGAGTTTGGCTGTAAAAAAACAGAAATGCCAATAGCATATAATAAAGCACCTAAGGTGCATTTTGCGAGGTCTTTAAAAAAAGCGTTCATATATTCTCCTAATATAGTTGCATAAGTTTGGGGTAAAAGTGATTAAAATCCCACTTTTGTGGGATTAATAGATTACGGTTTCGATATTTTTCGATACATAGTATCCGTCGATAAAAGAGCTTGCAAAAACTTTTGGTTTTTCGCCTTTAGAACCATCTCTACCAATTGCTGAGTAAAAACTTAGCATATCTCCATTTGAAAGCTCGAAACGCAAAACAAAAGTGTGTGTGTAACCCTCGTTAAAAGTTAAAACATCAAAACTTAAATTTTGAGTATTTGAAATTCCAGAAATTGTAGTATCGTTGCATAAAATAGAACATTTTCCAAAGTCTTTTAAAATTTCTACATTCGAACCATATGCAGATGTTGTTATTTTTAAGTTTTGGATAAAATCTTCTAAAATATTCATAGAATTTTGATTTTTTACATCATCACTGTTCTTTTGACTAAATTCTAGAGCAGTAATTTTATCTTTTGCGTATTTTAAACACAAAGATTTTAGTTTAGAATCAGAAATTAGATTATAAATTTCTTTATCGTCCGAAGTTATCGTTAGTTCTATATCTTCTGGAGCTAAATTTTCCATAAGAATTTTTTTATAATTTATCATATCAGCAAATTTAGTAGGCGTTAGCTGTAAAGAAAATTCAGTAAGTTTTCTTTTGATTTTATCTTCATCTTCTGCCCATTTTTGCATGAAATTTTTTGATTTATTACAATTCATTAAATTTACTCCTTATTGTCTAATGAAATTATCAACGAGATATTCGTCAATAGTCGTAAAAATTACTTTATTTTCTACGTTTAAGTACTTATAATTATTATAAGTTGTATCGCTAGTTACATTTACAAATACAGAAAACACGTTTTTAGCAAGTTTTTCTACATCTTCGCCAGAAACCACATGATTGTCTGTAAAAGCAAATTGCGATAAATTTAGTGAAATTTTATAATTTTCTGAAAGCGTTTTTAGTCTTTCGGCTAAAATATCAGTTTTTGAAACTTCAGAACCATAAACAATGCTCATAAAATCTCCAAAAACAGGGAAGTGGAAATCAGATAATATAATTTCGCTAAAACCAAGTGAGGTTAATTCATCTATAATAGCTGTTATGTAGTTAAAGCCATCATCAGAATATGGGTTTATCCATGCACTTTCATTATAATCTAGCCAATTTGAGCCGTCTGTATTCTCAAAAGCCGAAGTTTCATATAAAGAAGCGTGGTTATCATCAGAATATACATAAATTTCTGCAATTAATGTTATTCCCCAATCTGTAGCACGAGTTATAAAGTCGGTTACATTATTTTCAGACACAAGTAAATTATTATAAGGTATTTCTGACTGATAATTAAAACTACCGTCAGCGTTTTTCATTGTTACAACGAAAGAATTAATTTCGTTTTCAGATGCCATTAACAAAATTTCATCTGCATAAGTTTTGTCATTAACCTTAGTTATATCTACATATAGTGCTTGCAAATTTCTATCTGTTACAACTATATCTAGTACATCGTCAGAATTATCATACATATGCTCGGTGTCTAAATCTTCTAAAGAATTGTTTGTATCATCGTTTGAATGGCTTTTTTGAATAAAGAGAAAAGCCACAGCAGAGCCTAAAACAAATAATAGAATAAAAAACAGTGCGTTTTTTATAGCCATTCGTTTTTTCATTTTGGCATATCTTCTATAATTATTAGGATACATAGCTTTTCTCCTTTCAAATATTAAGCTGTTTTATCTTCTGTGTCTTTTGGTGGCACAGGAGCTTTTACAACTGGTTTTCTTTCATTTACAATTAGTTTTCTTGGACACACAGGAACGCATTTACCACAGTTTTTACATTTATCGTAATCAATTATTGCGATATTGTCTTGAACGTGGATTGCATCAAATGGACATTCTTTTTCGCAAAGTTTACAACCGATACAAGATACAGAACATAAATTACGAGCGATGCCACCTTTGTCTTTTGAAGCACAAGCAACAAATACTTTTTGTTTTTCTGAAACAATTTCTATTAAGTTTTTAGGACAAGAAGAAACACATTTTGCACAAGATGTACACTTGTCTTTAATGATTCTCGCAACGCCATCTTCCATAACGATTGCGTCAAACGGACAAGCTTTTAAACAAGTTCCAAATCCTAAACAGCCGTAAGAACATTTTACAGGGCCACCTAAAACTTTTGTTGCAGCAAGGCAATCTTCAATGCCTTCATATGCAAATTTTTTCTGTGCGTTAATACCACCAGAACAACTAACGCGTATCGGGGAAAATGT
>JAWXUO010000027.1:0-27613 GCA_044426355.1 Clostridia bacterium
AAAAACTCAAGCACACTTTAGGTGATTTTCGACTGAAAAATTATGTTTTTATATTATGTCGCATAAGCGATAGCGTAGTCTAAAACGCAAAATCTTAAAACCTCTTTACACCGAACCGTCAAAAACTAAAACAAACCTTTACTTTGTTTTGTTAAAACTTTTCTAAAAGTTTTTTTCTTGAGTTCTTGGCAAACCAAGAACTGCCAAACGGCGAGTGTACAAAGAAAAAATATTACTTTAATTAACAAACTTAATTTGCACGAGTTATAAAATTCGAAATTCCATTACTTCATGCAACACAAACCACAATTAAATCCAAAACAAATTTGACTAAACTTAAAAAATATACTATAATTAAATTAACTATACATTAAAATGGAGAGTTTAAAATTGGTACAAGATTACAAAATTATTTTCGGAGATAAAGACACTATCCACACAGGCGAAATCGTAGAGAAAAAATCACGTTTTATAGCTTACATAAAAAAAGTGGAAACAGAAGCCGACGCTACCGAATTTATAAACCAAATAAAGAAAAAACACTACGATGCAAGCCATAATTGTAGTGCATTTGTTTTAGGCAAAAACAAAGAAATCGTACGTAGTTCTGATGATGGCGAACCTGGTGGTACGGCAGGCAAACCAATGCTTGACGTTTTAGTCGGTAGCGATATTGTAAATATTGTAGCCGTTGTTACACGATATTTTGGTGGAACAGAACTCGGTCGTGGTGGGCTAACTCGTGCTTATAGCCAAGCTACAAAAGAAGGTTTAGCAAACATCAAAATTTCAACTATGACAAAGGGCAATCTTTTAAAAATTCATACAGATTATAATTCTATCGGCAATATTTTGCATATACTAGAAAATACGCCAGTAAAAGAAAGCGAATACACCGACGTAATTACACTAACTTTAGAAATCTCTGTAGATGAAATTTTTGACCTTACAAATAAAATAACAGAAATAAGTGCAGGAAAAAGCACTATCGAAGTTTTAGAAGAAATCTACTTCGAAAAACTTAGCTAAACCATTCATTGAAAAAATATATTTTTTATAGTATAATTTATAGTAATAATTTTTACAAATATTAAGGAGTTGAGTATATGCAAAGTCGTAAATTCCCTATCGAAAAATGCTCTATTAGAAGCGATTATCAACGTGATAAAGACCGAATAATCCACTCAAAAGCTTTTAGACGTTTAACGCACAAAACACAAGTTTTCATCGCTCCTATAGGCGACCATTATAGAACCCGTCTTACTCACACTTTAGAAGTAACTCAAATAGCTAGAACTATTGCTCGTGCTTGTGATTTAGACGAAGATTTAGCAGAAGCTGTCGGCTTAGGTCACGATTTAGGTCACACACCATTTGGACACGCAGGCGAACGTGTTTTAAACAATATTTGTAGCTTTAATTTTCGTCATAATGAGCAAAGTTTGCGTGTTGTTACTGCTTTAGAAAATGATGGACACGGGCTAAATCTTTGCTTTGCAACACAAGATGGTATATTAAATCACTCAGGAAGTTTAAAAGCAAAAACTCCCGAAGGGCAAATTGTAAATATTTCCGACAGAATAGCCTATGTAAACCATGATATAGATGATGCTATTCGTGCAAATATACTTAAAACAGAAGATTTACCACAAGAAAGTATAAAAATTCTAGGAAAAACGCATAGTACAAGAATAAATACTCTAGTTATGGAAATGATAAATTATTATAAAAAAAATAACGAAATTGGTTTATCTAGTGAAATAAAAGACGCAATGCTCACGCTTCGCTCGTATATGTTTGAGAATGTATATCACTCAAACATTGCAAAACAAGAAGAAAAGCGTGTCGAAAATGTTATACAAATGCTTTGGGAATATTTTATGAAAAATCCCCACAAAATCCCAAAAGAGTATGTAGACGAAAATTTAGAAAGAAATATCTGCGACTATATCGCAGGAATGACCGATAGATATGCTATAAATTTATTTGAAGAACTTTATGTTCCACGTGGTTTTACAGGAAAGTAGGCAAAAATGGCTATAGATAAAAATTTTATAGATGATTTAGTCGCACAAGTGAATATTGTAGATGTTATTTCAAATTATGTTTCTCTAAAACGTAGTGGCTCAAACTACATGGGTCTATGCCCTTTTCATTCAGAAAAATCCCCATCTTTTAGTGTATCCGAAAGCAAGCAGTTTTACCACTGTTTTGGCTGTAATAGTGGTGGTGGCGTTATAAATTTCATAATGAATATCGAAGGCTTATCTTATGTAGATGCAATACGTTTTTTAGCAAAAATGTATAATATCGAAGTCGTCGAAAACAACGAGTTTGCAAAATATGATTCTTCCGACCGAGATAAAATTCTTGGTATGAACAAAAAAACTGCAAGATTTTTTTATAATAATCTGCAAGACGAAAAAAATGCACATATAAAGGAATATCTAAAAGACAGAAAAATTTCCCCAAAAATCGCTACGACATTTGGAATAGGCTATGCAAATAATTCTTTCAACGACCTTATGAACTATCTCGAAAAAGAGGGCTACACAAAAGATGATATGATTTTAGCAGGTCTTGTTTCTCGAAACGACAAAGGCTCTGTGTATGATAAATTTCGTGCAAGAGTTATGTTTCCTATAATAGATGTGCGTGGAGATGTTATCGCTTTTGGTGGCAGAGTTATAGACGATAGCATGCCAAAATACCTAAATTCACCCGAAACTAAGGTTTTCATCAAAAGTAACAACCTTTTTGCATTAAATATTGCTAAAAAAAGCAAAATGGGGTATATTATATTAGCAGAAGGCTATATGGACGTTATCGCACTACACATGGCAGGGTTTGACTGTGCAGTGGCATCACTCGGAACGTCGCTCACAGACGGTCAAGCACGAATACTTACAAAATATACAAACGATGTTGTAATTGCTTTCGATTCTGACAATGCAGGTCAAATCGCCTCAAACCGAGCTATAGATATTCTAAAAAAAGTTGGGCTAAACATAAAAGTCTTGCAAATGAATGACGCAAAAGACCCTGACGAATTTATTAAAAAACATGGTAAAACTCGTTTTGAAAATCTAATAGACAGCTCGGATAATGACACGCAATATAAATTCGACAAAATTTTATCAAGGTACAATCTTGCAGACGATACCCAAAAAATTGACTGCATAAAAGAGCTTATAAAAATGATAAGCGAACTACCTAGTGCAATAGAGCGTGATATTTTTTTAACAAAATCTAGCCAAAAAACAGACGTGTCTATCGAGTCAATTCGACTGGAATTTAAAAATTATGTAAAAAATTTACAAAAAAATTTAAAATCCAAACAAAAGCGAGAAACCTTGTCGCCATCAAGGTTTGTTCAACCAAAATTCAAAGAAATCACTTACGAAAACGTAAAAAGTGCGAGAGCTGAAGAAGAAATTTTGTGTTTGCTCTTTACAGATTGCAATTTAATTGGTAAAATAGATATAAATGATAATAGGTTTTCTGTCGACTTTTTTAGAAATGTGTATAATCTTGCACGTGGTTTGTATGAAGATGGAAAGCAAATTACAATTTCTAGTCTCACAGATAAATTTGATGCAAACGAAATAAGCCATCTCACAAAAATTATTAACAGACCTCAAACTACGGTCAACAGGGAAGAATTGCTTAGAAATTGCATTGATAAAATCAACGAGCAATATGCGTACAGAACAGATGATTTAGCTTTACTTATGGAGCTAAAGAAAAAATCAAGGAGTGTGTAAATGTCAAACATCGAAAACATCGAAGAAAAACACAATATTATTTTAGGCATTATTGAAAGCTCAAAGAAAAAAGGTTCAATAACTTGTGTAGAACTTGCTACTGCACTTGGCGAAGTTCATCTAACTTCAGACGAGCTAGATAAATTATACGACCAATTAGAAAATAATGGTATAAAAATCGAGGGTGCAGAATATTTAGAAGACCACGATGACGATTTTTTAAATTTTACTGATATTCAAAAAGAAAAAATTGAAGAAATAACGATTGAAGAAATCGAAAACGCAACCGAAGTTTCCGATACATACAACATCGACGACCCTGTCCGTATGTATCTTAAAGAAATCGGTAAAGTTCCACTTCTTTCTCCAGAAGAAGAAGCTTTTTTAGCAGAAGAAATGAGCAAAGGTTCTGAGCGTGCTAAAAAACGTCTTGCAGAAGCAAATTTACGTTTAGTTGTAAGTATTGCAAAACGTTATGTTGGACGTGGAATGTTATTTTTAGACCTTATTCAAGAAGGTAATTTAGGTCTTATTAAAGCTGTTGAAAAATTTGACTATACTCGTGGATATAAATTCTCAACTTATGCTACTTGGTGGATTCGTCAAGCTATAACTCGTGCAATCGCCGACCAAGCTCGTACAATTCGTATTCCTGTGCATATGGTAGAAACAATAAACAAAGTTATCCGTGTTTCTCGTCAATTATTACAAGATTTAGGACACGACCCTCAACCTGAGGAAATTGCATTTGAAATGGATATTCCTGTAGAAAAAGTTCGTGAAATATTAAAAATCGCACAAGAACCTGTGTCTTTAGAAACACCAATCGGCGAAGAAGAAGATAGCCATCTTGGCGATTTTATACCTGATGATGATGCTTTAGACCCAGCAGAAGCTGCCTCTTACATGCTTTTACGTGAACAATTTGTAGATGTTTTATCAACTCTTACACCAAGAGAAGAAAAAGTTTTAAAACTACGTTTCGGTCTTGGCGACGGTCGCTCAAGAACTTTAGAAGAAGTAGGACGTGAGTTTCAAGTAACTAGAGAACGTATTCGACAAATAGAAGCAAAAGCACTAAGAAAACTAAGACACCCTAGCCGTGCTAAAAAAATCAAAGATTATTTATAAAAATAAGAAAAACCACTCTTTTGGGTGGTTTTTTTTCACACTAAAATATATACCTAATTATAGCATTTACCATATAAACTTGTCAATAAAATTATGTTGTCTTAACAACTTAAATATGTTATAATATAAGAGATATATTTTTTAGTAATCAATTAATTTATAATTTAGAAAAGAGGATTTTTGATGTTTCGAGTACTTATGATACGAATATTACGAGTTTTAGTTGTATTTGCACTAATTCTCATGATACCAGCCTATGCTTTTTACAATTACACAACACATAATCCACAATTTTTTATAGTTTCTAATTTTACAGCTTCGGAAGAAACATATCACTACGAACAAGTATCTTTCGCCTATGCAACTTTTTTACAAATACCAATGGACCTAGAAATTCTTGAAAATTTGCTAGAAATTGCAACTTGGAATGACGAAATAATTAGCGAAATGGCTATAATCGCAACAGACGCAGAGTATCTTGACATTCGTGGATATTATGATGAAATTGACGGCACAACTACTGTAAAATATCTAGGCACTATAACCTATGACGATGGCGAAACCTTAGCTTATCACGAGGAGCAAACTTTTGATTTTACACTACCTTTAACAGAAAACCAAATGAGTTCTGATAGATAAATTTTATACAAAAGTAAAGTTTGACAGCTAAGCCAAACTTTACTTATTTTTTTATTTAATTGTTGCAATAACTAACGCTAAAGTATTAATTTCTACTTCTCGTTTAGTTATAGCTTGCGAATTTACATTTTCTACTAAAGCAGATACGATAATTTTTTTGTTATCCGTATAATCTTTTGGCAACACAATATACGTTGTAAAAGGTATATCCCAATGTGCCGAATGCACGCTGTCGCAAGGCTCTGTATACTCTATAGATGCTTTAATTTCTCCGTGAATAATCAGTTTTTTTCCATAAAGTCTTTGCCCCTCGTTAGACACTCCATTTATAACCTCTACAACATAATAATCCATTATTTCAATGTTAGCAACTGTATTATCAAGTGTTTTTATATCTGGTTTCACTTTTGGTACAAAAACCTTAGAATTTAGCGAAATTTGCTTAAAATTCGAAATTTCTGCTATTACAGACACATAAGCTATATCAGTTTTTCCTGTTTTTATTTCTGAACTTTCATATTGATAGCTAAAAGTTGCTTGTGCCGTATTTTCTATCATTTTGTTACATGACCCACTAATAACTTTCGCTTCGTATTCTATAGTAGCTGTATCTAAAATTGCTATTTTATCTATAAAAACACCTTGTTCTAAGTCTACAGAATTTACAATTTCTCCGTTTAAAACAAAACTACCCTCGACAAATTCTACAGAAGTTGAAAGAATATCAGTAAATATAACTTCATATAAGTCTGTGTCACCAGTATTTGAAAGTTTGACAGAATATTTAATAATATCCCCTAGCGAAACCACCGAAACATCAGCGTTTTTTTCAATTTCAAGATACGGAAATCTTAATTTCACAGTACAAATATTACTCTTTGCACCGATACTTTTCAAAATACCTTTATCTGTTACATAATCAGCGATTACGGTCGATTGATTTTCTATAGCCTCGCCTACATTGTTTGAAACTAAAGCATCAAAAGACACAATTTTACTTTCGTTTACCAAAATAGACCCAATTTCTATTTTAGACGTAGGATTTTGATTTTCAGCTAAAACACCATCAATCATAACAGTATTTGCTATAAAACTCAAGTTTTGGTCGAGTAAATCCGTTAAACTAACGTTTAATAAGTCCTCCCCACCAGTATTTGACACCTTAAAGCTATACGTTATAATATCACCTAGAACAGCAATATCTACGTTTGAACTTTTAAAAACCTCAATATCGGGTTTTAAAATTTCAACTACAACCTCATTAGATACAACTTCGCTAAAAATTGTTTCATCTGCTAAATACGAAAAATCAAGTTTTAACGTATCTGTTACAAATTCCACGTCGCTTGATACCACTTTCATACAAAAAGTTACATAAACCTTTGCTAAAGGGTCAATATCTTCAAGTTTTACACCTTTTGTAAGGTTTGCATCTAAATATTGAACATCATTTACATACAAAGAATTTTCTACAAATTCTACACCCTCGCTCGTAATTTCTGTTAAAACAACAGAACTGGCTACAGTATCTCCTGTGTTTTCAAATTCGGCTGAAAAAGTTAGAATATCTCCATACACTGCTTGCGTATAGTCAACCTTTTTAACAATTTCATCAATTATAGCACTTAATATCATTATTTCCACCTCGTTTGAATATGCTGTTTTCACTATTGTTTGGCTTAAAATATCTATTTCGTAGTTTGCAAACCCACTATTTTTAATTTCAAAAGTATTTTCTATAATTTCAGCATCAAAACTAACTGTTACAAACTCGCCTGCACCGATTTCGCCTATATAAATTCCATTTGTAATATCATCTTTTGTAGCTACATCGTTTATCATAACAGAATTTTCTACAAAAGTTATAGAATTATCTAAAACATCGTTTAAATATACATTTTTCGCTTCTTTTGTGCCTGTATTCGTTATAACAAACGTAAAAGTTATCACTCCATTTGGCGATTTAACATAACTATCTGCACTTTTTAAGACTTCAAGATTTATTACAAATATAGCAGTTTCCACATCATTAGAATAAATCGTTAAATAGTCGCTTATTTCTTCGTATCTATAGGTTAAATACGAATTATTTTCTACTAAATTTTCTGCTGATGAATTTACTAAAACCTTAAAAGAAATTTCCACTTCATCTGTTATATCTTCTAAGCTAAAACCCACGCTTGGGTCATATTTTTCGTACGAAACGCCATCTATCGTAACGCTACCTTCAATAAAAGTTGCATTTTCATCTAAACTTGTGTAAAAAACATCATCTATTGTAGGCGTGCTAGATAAATTTTTAATATTCACTGTGTAAGTCAGTATATCATCTACTAAAGCTTCGCTTTTATCTACTGTTTCAACAATTTCTAAAACAACATAGTCAATATCTATCTCTACTTCGTTTGATAATTGCGTGATAACATAGCCTTGCTCATTTTCTTTTTCTATAGTCGCAACATTTGTAATAATATTATCCTCTGTCGCCACTACACACGTAACAAACGAAACAGTAACGCTTTCGCCTATATCCAAAGAACCTATGCTAAAGCCCTCATTTGGGTTTGCATTTTCTTCTAAAACTTTGTCAATCATTACAGTATTGCTCACAAATTCGGTATTCATTGTGTCTTCGTCTACAAAAATAATATTTGTAAGATTTTCTGTGCCAGTATTTGTGATAGTTGTTGTAAATGTTATATTATCGCCTATTTTAGCAATTGCTACATCAGCACTTTTTACAAATTCCGTAGTCATTTGTGGAGTATCAATTTGCAAACCTATAGTAGTAACAAAATACGCATCGCCCTCTGTAGACACCCTAACTAAAGCTTCCTCTTGAGAATTTTCTAAAAAGCTCGAAATATCAACATTAGTAATATCTAAACCTTGTCTTGCTCCAGATACGTTAGAATAATTTTGCCCATCATGATTTAGCGACCCAAACGAGCCACGAGTGTCAATTTCTCCTAAATCATTATTTATTTGTGATGCAAAAAAATTATCAGCAAAATTATTTACACCAGAGATTACTTGCAAGTTATCTTCATTTTTTCCAAAAGATAAACTATCTCCCGTCATATCGCAGTCGCCCTCAAAAGCACTTACAAGCAGTCTTGCTTTAATATCTAAAACCTTAGATGTCTGAAATCCATCTAAATAAATATCAGAATATGCCAAATCATTTAAGTCAACATTTTCGCCACCCGACCACAGACAAATCGTTCGTTCTGGTAATTGTTCATTTTCATAAACAACAGATAAAACCCAGCCAGCAAAAGCCGAACTCGACGTATATCCATCTACAGATGGAATAAGCGATGGAATACCCTCGACGCTATATTTACCACCACCAGATTTTTTGATATATTCGGTTACATCAGCTATATTGCTGTATTTTTTTCTGCATGTTTCATCTACAATGCCAACTTCTTCCGTTGTCGATTGCGATACTAAATCTATACTTGCCTTTTCACCATTACTTAAATTAAAAGTTATAGGTTCATTTTTTTCTAAAGACAAATCGCCAGTTTCAATATCAAAATATTCATAGTAATAAGTTCCACCCCAAGTAAGCAAAGCGTATAAAACTGTGCTATCATCTGGTATATCAAGATATGCATACGAACCGTTTTCTTCCCATAAAAAAGTAGTTCCTAAACCAAAATCCGAGGCTTCTTTTGTTTCGTCAAGACAAATAAAAGCACCAACATTGCCAACAGTACCTTTAACTCTTTCGTCTGTAGCTTTGCTAAGACCTTGCGTATTTCCTGTAAATGTTATAGCTCCTTTTGAAACTGTTTTAAAAACAGGATTTAAAGCCATATATGCCTCCTTTTATAAAATTATCTTGTATAAGTTGCGTAATTTTGGCGTGGTTTTGTAAAAGTTTCAAAACTTCCATGTGAATCTACGCAAAAAACTTGCTCACAACCACATTGATTAGGTCTAAAATCAGGACATTTTTTATGCTCTTTTTCATAATCTACAGTATATCTATTTGGCATTTTGCATGGGTCATATGAATTTTGACAAGAATTACAATTTCCACCAGCAGTTTTAATAACCATTTCATCGCCGACTACAGCTTTATTTACAATAATTTTATAAAAACTTTCTTCTTTTGCACAAACATCAAATTGATAAAACCCTTCGCAGTCTGTAACCGTGTGTGCTATGCCCACATATTCGCAATCGAAGTCTTTTTTCACAATTTTAACTAACTTTATAAGCGTGTTTGCAATAGGAATACCATTACAATTAATAATTTGTCCCCATATGCGTTTTGTTAAAAATTCTTCTACCTGCACATCTGCACGAATTTCTACAGCTGGATTACAAGGGTCTATTTTAATGTCAATTGAGTTTCCTAAAACTCCATTACTTGATTTATTCATAAAACTCTCCTTTAATATTTAGTTTACATTTATTAAAAGCATAATGCATTTTTGAATATGTCTTGCATCTAGCATTTTTGCTTCAAAAGACTCAATATATGGTGTAACTTTCAAATTTTCTTCTATATCGCACTCGTTTGCGTCTTCGGGAAGTATAATAAAGAAGCTTTTGTGGGTTTCAAAACATTCTGCATGAACAGGCTGTGTTTTGTAGTCAGCTACATACATAGTTTTTTCTTTTATACAAATATTTACCAAAAGTTTGTTGCCCGAAAGAATTTGCCCCTCGTTTGACACCCCTTTTTCTGTTTTCACAAGTTTAAAATCCTTGACAGTTACAGAAATCAAAGTATCTAAAAGTCTTTCTATATCAGGGCTGTCCAGCCCTATTTCTTGAACTTCATTTATAATTTCTTGTTTAAAAACAGAAACTTTTTCAGGAATATTATAAGCGTTTGTTAAATTTACCATAAAAACCTCCTAGCAAATATCAGCTTGTGCAAGATACGTTATATTTCCGAAAATACATTTATCTCCAGATTTTTTTATATACATATCTTCCACATAAATTTCAGGTTTTGCAATGGTCAAACATTCAAAATCATTTGGTAAAACAATATAGTCGCAAAAAGGAATAATTACCGTGTAACTTTCTACTCTATTGTCTAAAGTGTCTGCAATATAAGTTGCTTTTAGTGTAAATTCCCCTATCACCATTAGTTTATTGCCTGTAATAATTTGACCTTCTACAGAAGTGCCAACAGAAGTTTTCACCACCTTAAAACTGCTTATTTTTGTGTCTACAGACATTTTCAAAATATCTTTTATAGGTGCTTTGCAGTCATCTATACAAAAATTTACATCTATAGTACTTTGTTTAAAAGTATTATTTGTTTTTTTACAATAATACTCGTTAAATTTCCCACTATATTCTATAAGATTTCTAGTGAATTTTGCCATATTTTGCCTCCTTTTTATGTGCATAATTTTTAGTTATCAAAAAACTATTACAAGTTTAGTGTATGCACAGTTGCTACATCGTGACACAATTATTTTAAGTCAAAAAAACTTGACAAGCACCGAAATACCCTTAAAGATTTGTTTCATTTTTCATAAACTTTCAGTTGATTTTTCATTAAAACTACGTTAAAAATCTAAACACAGCTTTAAAACAGCACTAAAATGTATATTTTATGTTCAAATATGCAATAATTTTAAAGTTCTTAAATACAAATGTAAATTTTTTGTATACAAAAAAATTAAAATGGTTCAAAAAGTTAAAAAACACCTCTAAAATCATTCGTTTTTTGCATTTATACGTATATTATTATTACGAAAACATCTTTTTTAAAAACATAGACAAAATATACCATTATATGATATAATATTTGATATTGTTAAGAAATAAGATTATTATAAGTGTATTTTTAGAAAATCCACTTATAAATAAATATGTAAATTTTGATTTTTTATAGTAAATTTTTAAGTTACACCGGCGAAAAGAGGTTTAAAATGGTCGAAAGAAGAAAATTGAATTTTGTTTGGATAATAATTAGCATACTTTCTGTTATATTTGCTGTAATCACTTTTAAAATAAACGAACTAATGGAAACGCAAACAAATATGGTAAGTGATTTATCTCAAGTGGAATACCTAAGTTCTAGCACACAGCGATTATCACGAATGGTTATTACTGGAGATAAAGACGACAAGCTAGTTTATTATATTGACGATGAAACGAGCCAAAGCTTAAATTTCACTAGTGAAAACAGTCTTTCTTTGATAGAAAATGATGATGTTCGTAAAATTTCAGACCAAGTTATTGAAAATTGGAAAATTTTATATACACTTTTTGATTTAGACGAAAATGATTCTGAAGCAACTTATGACATAGATAGTATTAAGCTCGCAAGTGATAATCATTTTAGCAGTATGACGGACTTATCACTGTTAATTACTTCAAAAACATACGAATTATCTGCTGAAATAGATGAATTACAGATATATAGCTATATATGTTTAATTTTAATTGTATTTAGTTTAGGTAATTACCTAATTTCAACAACTATAGCTCTAAAAAGTAGTGCAGAGCTTGCAATTATCGCATCACTCGACAATGCAACTGGACTTTATAACCGTTCTAAATGTCAAGAGCTTTTCAAAGATGGAATAACTCCTAATAATCGTGAACAACAGCAAGCTATCATTGTGATAGACTTAAACGACCTTAAAAAAGCAAACGACGTGCATGGACACCGAGTTGGGGACGAATTAATCACTTCTTTTGCAAATATACTAAAAGATGCAATTAATCTACACAGCAAAAAACCGTTTTTAGGACGTTATGGTGGCGATGAATTTGTAGTTTTCTATAATGACATCGAAAATGAAGACGAAATTAAAAGCTTTATGAGCGAACTTTCGTATCTTGTTGATGAATTTAATAAGCAAGAAAGCAGAAAATATGTTGTTTCATATGCTATAGGCTATGCAATAAATATTAGTGGCGACGAAAAACTGTCAACACGTCAACTTTTTGAAGAAGCTGACGAAAATATGTATGAAAATAAAAAACAAATAAAAAAAGCTAAACTTCTAGAAAATATAGAAGTAAACGAAAAAGGTGGTGAGGTTCTTGCGTAAAAACAATAATAAATCAGAAAATACAGAAGAAATATATGCAGGAACAGTTGATGTTGAAGCTATTAAAAACAAACTAAAAAAACAAAAACTTATTTTACAAAGTGTTTTTATTTTAGTTTTTGTGTTGTTGGGAATTTTTTACTTTATAAATAGAAATAATGAACTTGCAAAACAAGATTACATAGGTGGAAATATAATTCGTTTAGGTAATGATGGTGGCTCAGCTGATGGTGATACTTCTGTAGCAAACCCATGGACAAATCCTTCTTTTATGAATGCATTAGTTTTTAAAAGTTTGTTCTTAGCAGACAGCACTTTCACCGAAATAATGCCTTGTATAGGCGAAAAATATGAACTTTTAGATGACGATATGACGTATGTTATCACTATTAATGATGATTTATTTTGGTCAGACGGTGTTCCTATAACCGTAGATGATATAGTTTTTAGTTTCGAAGCGTTTTTCAAATGCACCTTTGTAAACTCTACTTTATCAGCAACTTTTAATAGAATTGAAGGCGTTTCTGATTATGTAGATGGCAAATCTAGCACAATTTCGGGGATAACTTCTAGTGGAAACACAGTTAGTTTTAAATTAACAGCTCCATATAGCAATTTTGCTCTTATGCTAACTCAATTTACTCCACTTCCAAAACATATTTTAGAAGACACCGATTTATCCACTCTAACAGAAGGACACGAGTTTTTCTTAAATACAAATCCAATTTGCAGTGGACCATATATCGTATCATCTGTAGATGACAATAATAATTTAGTTTTAACACATAATCCATATTACACTGGAGCAAAATCTGATATCGAAACAATTTTGATGTGTTGGGACTATGATAATGAAGTTATTGACTATTATTCTACAACCGACCCTACAAAAATGGTTAGTTATCGCTCTATGAAAGGATATGTTGAATATCCGATTGACGTATATTTTTACAGATACTTTTTGTTCAATTTGATAAATACAGAGGACGGTTCAGGTTCTACAGCTATGGACGATGTACGAGTTCGACAAGCTATATATCATGCGATAGACATAGAAAAGCTCGCAAGTGAGCTTTATTTTGGCAAAACTACTTTAGTTCATGGTGGTTCTATGAACCTTGCAAATGAATTATTTGAGTATAATCCAGAAAAAGCAAAAGAATTATTAATCGAGGCTGGATATGATTTTGACAGACCTTTCCACATTGCATACTATTCTGGCGATGCGACTTCTCGTATTTTAGTAGAAAGAGTTGCCTCTTATCTAGAAGACGTTGGCCTTACTGTAACTTACGCAAGAACTTCTTCTTCATCTGAACTATACGAAGAGGCACGATATGATATTTTACTTAAAAATCTATCAACTTTAACTGTTGTAGACTGGTATAACGAATTTTTATCTACAAATACTACAATTACTCAAATTTTAGGTGATACTGGTGAGTTTGATGATTTAATTGTAAGTTTAACATCTGCAAGCAGTAGCGAAACATATAACGAAGTTTTGCAACAATTAGTTGACTTAGAACAAGAATTACTTTATAAATTGCCAATGTTTTTATTAAATGATGCATCTTATATTAATTCTAACAGACTATCTGTCCCAGATGATATGACTTTTGGAAACACTCGCTTTTTATCAGATATTAGATTTGATGAATGGTATGTAATTAAAGAATAAAATAAAAAGACTACAGATTTTTTCATCTTGTAGTCTTTTTTATATAGTAATAAGGAAATTCATTAAGCTAATCATGCAAAAAAATATATAAATTCACAGATTTTTGTATAAATATTAAACACAAACCATCTACACAAATTTCTTAGGGCAACACCTCATAACTATAGTAGTTAATTTTTTTGTCAATATGTGCTAAAATTACGCTGTAATACTTTCGTCTTACGAGTGATTTTTGTGCGACGTTACGTAAATTCTACGAAAAAGTTGACTGCTAAGGCGTTAGCCGTTAGCCCAGAGGTGTTGCCTTAGGTTTTTATCAATCTAAAACCTTTCCACGTACCGTGTTTATATTCTCGACTTGCACCATGCCCTGGGGGCATATCTGCAATTTGTTCTATAGAATTATCTAAATCGAAAGCCTCTCCTAAAGATATAACTCGTGCGTCGGACTCTATGTGAAAATTTTCTCCACACATAAATTGCCAAATGCCATCTTCATCGTGTGTTACAAAGCAAATATCTGCCCTATTTTCTAAAATATGTCTGCAAGTTATTACAGCAACATTTTCGTCTTCTAAAAATGGAAATTTCATAGTATATTACCTCGGTTTTTATGTAAATTTGAACGTATCATCAGCTATGTATCTATAATACCACAAATTTCATTAAAAGTATATATAAAATGAAAAACTAAATAAATATGAAAAAACAGACTATCAAAACGTAATCTCGACAGTCTGAAATCCACTTGAAACAAGTGTTTTTATTGTTTTAAATTGTGATAAATTTCTTGCACATCGTCATCATCTTCTAAAAGGTCTACTAAACGTTCCATTGATTCAAGATTTTTCTCGTCTAGTTCTGTGTAAGTTGATGGTAACATTGTGATTTCTGACGAAATAAATTCATATTCAGCCAAAGCCTCACAAACTGTAGCAAAATCGTTTGGTTCTGTAGTTATTTCAAAACCATCTTCCTCAACAATAACATCTAAAGCACCTGCGTCTATCGCAAGTTCCATTAAAGCGTCTTCGTCGATAGAATCACTAGCTCCAATTAAAATTAAACCTTTTCTTTCAAACATGAAACTAACGCACCCAGAAGTACCTAAATTTCCACCGTTTTTATCTAAATGGTGACGAATATTTGCAGCAGTTCTATTTTTGTTATCCGTTAAAACGTCAATAATTATAGCAACTCCAGCAGGTCCGTAACCCTCGTAAGTGATGTGGTCGAAATTTTCTCCTCCTCCACCACTAGCTTTTTTTATCGCACGTGCAATATTGTCATTTGGCATATTGTCTGCCTTCGCTTTATCAACAGCAAGCTTTAGAGCAGCATTATATTCAATAGACTCTCCACCAGCTTTTGCAGCAACGTATATACTACGTGAATGTTTGTTAAAAACTTTTCCACGTTTTGAGTCCATTTTATTCTTTTTTCCTTCGATATTATGTATTCTTCCCATAAAAAACTCCTTTATTTAATAATTATAAACTATCTTAAGGCAATTCCTCACAACTATAATAGTTAAATTTTCAAAAAAGTTGACGGTTTCGGCATTAGCCGTTAGTTTGAGGTATTCCTTAATTATTTTATCATATTTTCAAGTCTAAATCAAGTGAATTTTATATTTTGTATAATATTTAGAAAAATTGACATAATTTACTTAATATGCTATAATTTTTTAGTGTAAAGTTTAAGAACTTAAAGGAGAAAAAATGAAAAAACTAACTACTATAGTCATTGCTATGTGTGTAATGTTAACAATCTTTACAGGTTGTGGAAATACAGAAAATTCTACTGTAAATAATGAAAAAAATAACGAAAACACATTAAATGATATGCAAGATACAGCTATCAAAGATGAAGTTACAGACCCTGTCGATGTAAATATCGCAAACCTTAAAGGTCCTACTGCAATGGGCATGGTAAACTTTATGTTTCGTGTGCATACAGACGAAATTTTTAATCATAATTACAATTTTTCGATAATAACGGCAACGGACGAAGTTACTACAAACCTTATTAAAGAAGAACTGGATATTGCGTCTGTTCCTGCGAATTTAGCGTCCGTTTTATATAATAATACCGACGGCTCGGTGCAAGTTATTGCGATAAACACTCTTGGCGTTTTGTATATCCTTGAAAACGGCGATAGTATCACGGATATTGACAGTCTGCGTGGAAAAACTATCATTTCTGCTGGCAAAGGTGGAACACCAGAAATGAGCCTTAGATATGTTCTTTTACAAAACGGAATTGACCCAGATGTAGATGTAACCATCGAGTGGAAAAGCGAGCAATCTGAGTGTTTAGCGTATCTTACAACCACTCAAAATGCTATTGTAATGATGCCAGAACCGTTCGTCACAACAGCTCTTTTAGCAAACGAAAACATTAATGTAAAACTAGATTTAACTAAGGAATGGGACAAAGTTCAAGACAGTGAAAATCCTTCTAGCTTGATTACTGGTGTAGTCGTGGCACGTACAGATTTCGTTTCAGCAAACCCAAATGTTATAGAAGACTTTTTAGAAAATTACAAAAAATCTGTAGAAGATACCTTAGCAAATGTTTTAGAAACTGCCTATTTAGTAGCAGAATATGATATAACTCCGTTCGAAACTGCTGAAATTGCTATTCCAAATTGCAATATAGTATGTATTACAGGCGATGAAATGAAAACAGCACTCGAGGGATATTTGACCGTGCTACACGAACAAAATCCTACTTCTGTAGGTGGGGCATTACCAAACTCCGATTTTTATTATGGTAGCTAAAAAGAATTTTTTTGCACTTTTGTTTTGGGTGTTAATTTGGCAGATAGCATCTGTTAAAATTGATAGCAAAATATTTCTTCCATCACCTTTTTCAGTGTTTGAAAAGACATTTTCTTTGTTTTTTGACGAGAATTTTTATAAAATAGTAATATTTTCGTTTTCAAAAATAGCTTTTGGCTTCTTTTTAGGAGTTTTTGTCGCAGTTATATTTGCGTCGCTTTCAAATAAATTTAAAATGATAGAAATTTTGATAAAACCATTAATGCTAACTATAAAAAGCGTGCCTGTAGCATCGTTTATAATTTTAGTGTTAATTTGGTTTTCTTCAAAAAATTTATCTATTTTAATTAGTTTTTTAATGGTTTTACCAATAATTTATACTAATGTTTTACAAGGACTTCACGAAACAGACGAAAAAACACTAGAAATGTGTAAAGTTTATAAAATTCCTTTAGCTAAAAAAATACGTTATGTATATATATTCGAAGTTTTTCCGTATTTTAAATCTGCGATTTCCGTGGCTTTAGGACTTGCTTTTAAAGCAGGAATTGCAGGCGAAGTTATCGGGCTACCGAATAATTCTATCGGAGCTGAAATTTATAATTCTAAAATATATTTAGACACGGTGAGTTTATTTGCGTGGACTATCGTAGTTGTGCTTTTAAGTTTACTTTTTGAGATGATTATAGTTAATTTATTTGAAATTATTGTTAGAAAGTTAGAAAAATTATGATAAAATTAGAAAAAATATGTAAATCATACGGCGAAAACAAAGTTTTAGAAGATTTCTCGTTTCACTTTAAAAAAGGCGAAAAATATTACATAAATAGTGCCTCTGGTCAAGGAAAAACCACACTTTTGCGTATAATTATGAATTTAGAACAGCCCGACCACGGGAATGTTTATGTAAATGGAAACTTGAGCGTTGTTTTTCAAGAAGATAGACTGATTGAAAATATTTCCGTACTAAAAAACATCGAGTTTGCAACAAAAAATAATGAAACACTTAAAAAAATCGAACTTTTTGGACTAAAAGGTTTCGAAAACGCACCTATTTCGTCTTTGTCTGGAGGAATGAAAAGACGTGTTGCAATTTTGCGTGGAATGCTATATAATCACGACGTTTTGTTGCTCGACGAGCCTTTTCGTGGACTAGATGACGAAATTAAAAATATTGTTATCAAAGAAATCAAAGCTTTAAAATCAACTGTAATAATTACAACGCATATTAAAGATGAGATAGAAAAAATGGAGATAATCAATCAAATAAACCTTTAAACTGTACTTTAAAACGTGCAGTTTTCTTATTAGTATCTTTTAGAAACTAGAGAACTTTATTGTGCCTACTTTACTTTTTTATACAAAAAGCATATAATTAAATAAAGAAAGTTTTAGGAGAAAAAACATGGATATTTTAGAAAAACTACAAAAACTAAACGATATTTTACTAAAAGAGATGCCACAATACAAAAATCAGATACAAAATTTTACAAATGATGAAAAATCACAGGAACGATTATTTCGCTCGCTTGTAAATGTTAGACCACCCAAAAAAGCTAGTAATGAATTTTTAAGCTTAGAAAAAGACTATTTGCAGTATGTTTTATCGAAAAAAGGTGTCGTTTCATTTGAAAAATCACCACAAATTGAAATTTGGCAAGGAGATATAACCAGACTTTCGGTAGATGCGATAGTTAATGCTGGAAACGAAGCTTTGCTTGGGTGTTTTTATCCGTGCCACGGTTGCATAGATAACGCAATTCACACTCATTCTGGAGTAGAACTAAGGTTATGTTGCGACGAAATTATGAAAAAACAAAATCTGCCAGAAAAAACAGGACAAGCAAAAATCACTCCTGCCTTTAATTTGCCTTGTAAAAACGTAATTCATACAGTAGGTCCGATAGTTTCGCATAAATTAACGAAAAGTTTACGTGAAGATTTACGAAATTGCTATATTTCTTGCTTAGAAATCGCACAAAAGCACGAACTTGAGAGCATTGCATTTTGCTGTATTTCTACTGGAGAATTTCATTTTCCAAATAAAGAGGCAGGCGAAATTGCAGTATCAACCGTGAAAGAATTTGTAAAAAACAGCTCGATGAAGATTATTTTCAATGTATTTAAAGATGAGGATAGGGAGATTTATGAAAAATTGCTTAAATAAATTAATAAACGAAGCCGATAAAGTAGTAATTGGAGCAGGTTCTGGACTTTCTGCATCTGCTGGACTTACTTATAGTGGAAAAAGATTTGAAGAAAATTTTTCAGATTTTATAAAAGAATACGGCTTATCTGATATGTATTCGTCAGCTTTTTATAATTATCCTAGCATGGAAATTTTTTGGGCATATTTTAGCCGACATATTTTTTTAAATAGGTATGATGAAATTTTAGAAGATACCTATAAAAAACTACTAAAACTCGTTAAAGATAAAGATTATTTTGTTATTAGCACGAATGTTGACCATGCTTTTATTCGCAGTGGATTTGATACAGAACGATTGTTTTGTACACAAGGAAATTATGGTCTTTTTCAGTGTTCAAAACCATGTCATGATGACACTTACGAAAACGAAAGTGCTGTCATGGAAATGTTAAAAACTCAAAAAGATATGAAAATTCCGACAAATCTTATACCTCATTGCCCAAAATGTGGAGCTTTGATGTCTTTAAATTTACGCAAAGATGATACTTTTGTGCAAGATAAAAACTGGTATAAATCACTTGAAAAATACGAAAAATTCATTGATAGTACAACTGACAAAAATGTGGTGTTTTTAGAATTTGGGGTAGGATATAACACTCCAGGAATTATAAAATATCCGTTTTGGAATTTCACTTATAAAAACAAAAAAGCTACGTATGTTTGCATAAATTTAGAAACTGAGGGTATTCCACCAGAGATAAATAACCAAAGTTTTATATACAACACAGATGCAAATAAATTTTTAGATAATTTATTAAAATAATTTAATAAAAAAACTCCAATGTCGATTAAAACATTGGAGTTATTCATTGTAAAAAAGGTTTATTTTATGAAAAGTTGTAATTTAGCTAATAGAAAGATAATCAGGTAGAACTTGTTCTTTATCCATGATGAAAATAACTAAATCTTTTAGTCTACAAGTGTTTGCACTGTAGCCATTTGTGTGGTTCCAAGAAGATTGAGCGATTTCGTATACATCTCCATTACTTACTGCTGAAATATTTTCCCAAACAGGAGTTCCTAATAAAGCATTGTAATTTTCTACGCTTTGATTGTGAATCATGATATAGTCAGGGTTAAAATACGTTAGTGTTTCTACTGGATACGAACCATCAGCACTCGAAGAACCAGTTGTTGCGTAATCCTCATTTAAACCTTCTGGAATACCAAAACCGATATCTGCATAAACAGAAGCTTGAGTTTCAGGCATTCTTAATTTAAAACCAACTTCGTTTAATTGAACAACTAAAGCTGTTTTACCTTCGATTTCATCAGCTACTAAAGCACGGCTGTCTTCAACTAATTGGTCATATTCAGCAAGCATTTGTTGACCTTTTTCAACTTCGTTTACAAATTCTGCAACTAATTTAAAGTTTTCTTTCCAAAGAGCAGAATCTTCTGGTACATCTGTAATAGTTGGGAAAATAAACGTAGGTGCTATTGCACTGTAATTTTCTAAATTTTTTGCAGACCCTTCAGTGATAATGATAAAGTCAGGAGCTTTTAATAATAAGTCTTCGAAAAAGTCATCACTGCTTGTGTTTAAAGTTTGAACAGATTCTAAATCAAAGCCCTCAATGTTTTCATATAAGCGTTCTGCATATTTGTAGTTACGGCTGTCTGCATACGCAGAACGTGTTCCATAAGTTGGTGCATAACCTAAAGAAATGAAATTATCAACTAAAGAGTAGTCTAAAACTACAAAGTTGTCAAATTTTTCAGGTAATACTAAATTATCACCATTGTAGAAGTCCATAGTTCTTTCACTTGTTTCACTGTCATCGTTATTATTATTATTATTATTATTAGTTACGTTTGACTGCGAACCAGTATTTGTGTTTGTATTTGTGTTTGTGCTTTCACTGCTACAACTTGTCATCAGTGCTAAAATAAGCATTAAGCTCATCGTTTTTAATAAATGTTTTTTCATATTATTCTCCTTATGAAATAAATGTTAATGTATATATATCTATCTGTCCTCTGTGAACAGCAAATATAGCAAATATGGTGACCCTATCAGGGAAATTAGTGTTCCTATTTGGAATTGCATACCGTTTAATGCCAAAATACGAACAGTTACATCTGCAACTAGAATGATGGTAACCCCAATAAGAGTTGCTAGAGGTAAAAATAATTTAAAGTTTGAACCTACAATTCGCTTTGCAATATGTGGTGAAATCATACCGATAGAACCGATACCACCTGCCACATAAGACGAAATTGATGTAAGTAAAACAGTAACTATAAGCAATTTTTTTCGCTCTTTAACAAGATTTAAACCTAAACCGACTGCCATTTCATCGTCTAAATTCAAAATATTTAAGAAACAAGCCTTGTAGATAACATAAGCAAATAACGGAATTGCCGTAATATATGCAAATTTAATCATATCCCAAGTTGCATAGCTCAAACTCCCAGCGTTTATCAAACTAAGCATTGTGTAGCCATTTGAACTGAGTTTTAATGTTATTATCAAAGAAATTGAACCTATGCACGAATTAATTGCGATACCATTAAGTATCAATTTAATTGGCGACATTTTATAGCGAAGTGCCAGTCCATATACTATTGCAAAAGTTGCAAGACCTCCTAAAACAGCAGCAACAGGTTGTGGAATAACCAAACCCATACCAATATCTAGTGCATAAACAACAAGCAAAGTACCTAAACCAGAGCCAGAGCTAATTCCTAGCAAGCTAGGTGTTGCAATTGGATTTCTCGTAACGCCTTGCATAACAGCACCAGATGCAGTAAGACAAATTCCAGCGATTATTGCGACAGCTGTTTTCGGCATACGAAACTGCCAAATTACTATTTGTTCTTGTGATGTTCCTTTGCCTTGTAATGTGGCAATAAAACGGTCGAAAGGGATTTCTACATAACCTATAGTCATACAAAAGTAAGCTAAAGCACAAATTAAAGTCAGTAAAATTGGAACTAAAACTGCAAGTCTTTGTTTATTCGTAAGATGCTTCATCAAAATCCTCCTTTACTTTTACGAGAATTGATTAAATATAGGAAAATAGGTATACCTATTATAGATGTAACAGCTCCAATAGGTGTTTCAGCTGGCATATTAATCCAGCGACTGATAACGTCAGCAATTACTAAAAACATACTACCGAAAAAAGCAGAAATAGGAATTACTTTTTTAAAATCTTCTCCCACTGCCATTTTCACCATGTTAGGTAAAATCATACCAACAAAACCTATATTACCTACTGTACAAACAGTAGCACCAGAAATTAAAACAACTGAAATTACTCCCAAAGTTTTAATTTTCTTTACATTCTCGCCAAGGCTAGTTGCAGTTTCATCACCCATACCAAGTACAGTAATTTTATCACCGATAGAAATACCGATAATTCCACCCAAAACTCCAACCATTAAAACTCCGATACCTACCCATTTAACTCCAAGAAAACCAGAATTATTCCAAGTGTAGATATTTTGTCCTAAACCAGTCCAAATATTAAGACTAGATGCAAGTCCAGAAAAAAGTGAACCTATAGCACTACCTGCTAAAAGCAACTTAACCCCAGATTCCCTCCCTCTAATTTGCGAAGAAACGTAAAAAATAATCAGAGTAGAACACGTTGCTCCTGCCATAGACCAAAGCACATTACCTACATAAGAAGTCGCACCACCTGTTATAGCCATTGCAATAGCAAGACCCAAACCAGCCCCACTATCAACCCCTACAGTACCAGGACTTGCTAAGTAGTTGCGAGTAATGCCTTGCATTACAGCACCACCAATAGGAAGCAACGCACCAACAATCAACGCACCCAAAATTCTAGGAGCTTTAATTTCCCAAAGAACATAGTGAGTAATTTCGTTATAATTATAGTTAGTTATTGCCGAAAACAATTCTTCTGGGGTAGTTTTAGGCAAATAGTAAAAAATTGTTACACAAATAGATGCAATACAAAGTGGTACAAGCACAATAATTGCAGTTTTTAGAGTAAGTAACTTTTTCCAAATGCTCGCTTTATGCTCCATCTGCATCACCTCGTAGCAACTCATAAGAAACACAAATAGGGTTTTCTGTTCCTGGGATATTCATCATCGTTGCCTCAATATCAAACACAGCTCGCAGATTATCTGCCGTCATAGTTTCTTTTGGCGAACCTTGTGCAACGATTTTCCCATCTCTAAGTAAAATAAGGTCATCAGAAAATCTACTAGCTTGATTAATGTCATGTAGAACCATTACAACCGTTATTTCACGCTCTCTGTTTAGTTTTTGTACTAGTTGCAATACCTCTAATTGATATGCCATATCAAGATAAGTTGTCGGCTCATCTAGTAAAATAACTTCAGTTTGCTGTGCTAAAACTAGAGCAATCCAAACACGTTGACGTTGCCCACCAGAAAGAGCGTTGATATTTCTATCTTTAAATTCTAATAAATCTGTGCTTTTTAATGCCCATTCTACAATCTCGTGGTCTTCTTTTGTCAGTTTTCCTCTACCTTTTTTATGAGGAAATCGACCATATTCTACAATTTCAACTACAGACAAACCTGCAGGTGCTTTTGGAGATTGAGGAAGCAGTCCTATCACTTTTGCAATAGCTTCTGTTTTTGTTTTATGCACATTCAATTCGTTGACAGTGATTTGACCTGTTTTCGGTTTAATAATTCTACCAATTGTTTTAAGAAAAGTAGATTTTCCCGAGCCATTTTCGCCGATTATTGTAGTAATTGCACCTTTTTTTATCCCTAAAGATAAATCATCAATGATTATTTTCTTCTCATAACCCGTGACTAGGTCATTAACTTTAATTACGTCCATAATACCTTCTTTCTATAGGATATTTTGCATTAGCTAGTGCTAACTAGCGTTATAAAAGATAGTGGTGTATTTTTTTAGATTCACCACTCCAAAAAATCATTTGCTAAAAGACAACGCTAATAAACCTTCGTTTTGTTTAAAAAATGAATTATTAGTCTGTTTTAATTTAGTAAAAATTTCTTCTGCTTTTTCTTGTGGCAAAATAGTTACCTTACTTGAGAAATGATTGTCACGTCCATCAAAAAATTGACAAACTCCACCATTTTTAATATAATTCACCTTATTTGAGTCTGCTTTTGTTAGTGTATAGTACATATTGTTTTCAATGAAAGAATTGAAAATAACTTCTCTACCTTCATATTCCATTAAAATTTTACGGCTATGCTCAAAACGTTCTTTGCCACTTGGTGTTAGTGGTGCAAAAGATGGGTTCATATTTTCATCCATTGAAAAAATTTCGCCTTGACTAAAGTATACCGTCATAGTTTTTGGTGTAATTTTGTAGAATTTCGCACCATGTGACAGCATTTTCTTAACCATTTGGTCAGTTTCTGCTATAGTTTGTAAAATATCAGCAGTAGAATCTATTTGAGTTCCCTCAAATTTTCCATAAACACGTTTAGATGTTTTTAATCCTCTGCTCTCTTTTTCAAAAATAAAACCTGTGAAACTACATTTTTCTTTAAAAATATTTTGAAAAATAGAAGCAGGTGTTAAAATTATGATAAATTCACCAGAAACATAGCGATAATCAACTACTTCTAGGTCTGGAAAATCAGAATTATTATTATTTGCTATGTATAGTTCGTTTTGAGAGCTAAGAAATTTTTCGATAGGTTCTTTCATTTCAGCTATAGGCAAACGATTTTTCATGGCATCTTTAGGACTAGGCATAGGACTTTTTTCTTTATTTTGACTCATATGATTAACTCCTTTTCACTTTGATATTTAGTTAGTTTTTGCTAACTTAACAATACTAACACAAAAAAAATCCACTGTCAATATATTGAAAGTGAATTTTTTATTTTTTGACAAAAAGCACAATTTTTATATAATAATTGATGTTTTTTTGTTTAATATTTAACCGTTATGAATTACTGTCGTTTTTGCCTTTAGCTTTATTTAGCAACAAATTAAAAATAACAATTTCCTCTTCTGTAAAATTTCCAAACAGCTTTTCAGCTACTTCATTTGACTTTTTCTCATATGCTCGAGCCGTATCTTCACCAAGTTTTGTAAGACGAATAATATTTGAATTGTTATATTCGCCTGACACACGTATAATCAATTCTCTTGTTTCAAGTCTTTTCATAAGCTCCGAAATTGCCTGCGACGAAACATACATATGTCGTGCGATAGCACTTTGATTCATAGCACCTTCACGCAAAAGCAAACATAATGTACTTTCTGCAAGTGGCGACATATTTTTCAAAGATTTTCCTGTTTTTTCTTTGAACTCTCCTTTGTTACGTTCACAGCACTCTTTTTTTCGTTTGTTTTTAGATGAGTTTCTATGTACTCTACCTACAATTTCAGTCATAGTCATTAGTAATTCATATTTATCCACAATAATTTTCTCCATTCTTTATAAATCATTCGACCATAAATTACTATCAAGTAATTTGTTGCCTATTTTAAGTAAATAATACCTCTATTCTAATTTTGCTGTACCTGTGCATAAACTGTAATATTTACCTTTTTTCTCCATAAGTTCAGTGTGATTACCTTGTTCTAAAATTCTGCCTTGGTCAAGAACAATAATCATATCAGAATTTCGAACAGTCGATAGTCTGTGTGCTATAACAAAAGTGGTTCGAGAAGACATCAGTCGCTCTAGCCCTATTTCAATTAGTCGCTCTGTTCGTGTATCCACAGACGAAGTAGCCTCATCTAAAACTAATATAGGTGCATTTGATATTGCTGCCCGTGCTATGTTTAGTAGTTGACGTTGCCCTCCACTCAAACTTGAACCATCTCCCGATAATTTAGTATCATAACCTTTTTCAAGTTTTGTGATAAAACTATGTGCATTCGCTGTTTTAGATGCCTCGACAACCTCTTCATCTGTCGCATCTAATCTTCCATAGCGAATATTTTCACGTATAGTCCCTGTAAAAAGGTGTGTATCTTGTAAAACCATAGCTATATTTTCTCGGAGAAAATCTTTTTTAAGATTACGAATATCCACTCCGTCTAAAGTGATAGTTCCATCTTCAATTTCATAAAAACGATTTAAAACGTTTGTAATTGTCGTCTTTCCTGCTCCTGTTGAGCCTACAAAAGCAATTTTTTGGTTTGATTTTGCCGTTAAACTTAGGTCATGTAAAATAGTTGTGTGTGGAAGATACCCGAATTTAACATTCTTAAATATAACTTCCCCAGAAATCGAACTAAGCGTTGTCGCATCTGGCGTGTCTTGTTTTTCTGGTTTTTCATCAATAACACCAAATACACGTTCTGCTCCAGCTAGTGCTGAGAAAATCGTGTTAATTTGCATGAAAATATCGTTTACTGGACGTGAAAAACTTTTAGAATAGCCTAAAAATATTATAAATCCACCTAAATCGAAATCACCCGATACACACATCAACGCACCAACACATGAAGTAATTACATAACTCATTTGAGCCAGCAAACCCATTGTAGGACCCATAATTCCACTTAAAAACTGTGCTTTAAAGCTGTTATCACGTTGTATTCTGTTGTATTCATCAAAGGCTTTCATGGTTTCTTCTTCTTGATTAAATACTTTAACTACTTTTTGTCCTGTAATTCGTTCTTCGATAAATCCGTTGAGATTTCCAATGCTTGCTTGTTGGTTTTTATAATATTTCATACTACGTTTAGAAATTTCACGGCTTAATTTTGTAAAAATTGGTGCTATTGCCATAGTAACTAGTGCAAGTTTCCAATTTGTATATAGCATAATGCTAATCGTCATTGTCAAAGTTACAATTCCAGATACCAAACTAACGCAAGTAGATGAAAGCATTTGATTTACAACATCAACGTCGTTTGTAAATTTGCTCATCAAATCTCCGTTTCTGTTTTGGTCATAGAAACGAAGTGGTAGTTTTTCCATCGCTATATATAAATCCGATCGAAGTTTCGAAAGTGAACTTTGTGCGATTTCTAGCATAATCCTCTGTTGAATATACTGACTTACAACAGCGACAATATAAATCCCTAGCATAAGCATCAAACTTTGAAAAAGTGCCGTTGTTCCAGCTTGCTCCACTAGTCCATTTGTAATAGGTCGAATTTGATAACTCGCTAAACTCGAAAAAATTGCATTAACCAACACGAAAAACAGTGCTGTAATAAGTAATAGCTTATGATTTCCTAAGTATGACCATAGGCGAAAAAAGCTTTCCTTGGTATTTTTCGGTTTTTCTTTTTCTCGCATTCCACGACGGCCACCCCCACCTTTTGGACCTCTACCAACAGTTGGCATGACAGGTGTAGATTGTCGTTGTGGTGGTGGAAAACTAATATCGTTTTGTGAACCAAATTCTAATTCGTGAGTTGGTTTTTCTCCGTGTGGTGGTCTATCTCCATGTGGTGGTCTTCC
>JAWXUO010000077.1:0-5116 GCA_044426355.1 Clostridia bacterium
CTCATAACTATAATAGTTAAATTTTTTAGATAATTTTTTCGTTAATTTGTGCAAAAATTATGCAGTAATACTTTCGTCTTGCAAGTGATTTTTGTGCGACGTTACGTAAAATTTGCAAAAAAGTTGACGATTTCGGCGTGAGGTGTTTCCTTAATTAACATAATACATACTTTACCTAAAATTAAGTTAAAATCAAGCAACTAAATTTTAAAAAAATTTAAAAAAGTCATATACGTTCATTTTTTTTACAAAAACATCTTGACAAGTTATTAATCTACGTGTATAATTGTACTATAACAACTAGTACAGTTAGGAGGGTATACATGATAACAATTGACTACACAGATAGAGCACCTATTTATGAGCAAATAGTAAACTCTATCGAAAAATTAATCGCACTCGGCGTTATGAAACAAGATGACAAACTACCATCTGTAAGGGCTTTAGGAATAGAACTATCAATAAATCCAAATACAGTCCAAAAAGCATATACAATGCTCGAAAGCAGAGGCAGTATCTACTCGGTAAAAGGTATCGGGAATTTCGTTTCTAAAAATGATTTAAAAACAAAAAAAATCGAGGAAATTTTAAACGATAGTACAGAAAATCTCAAAAAAGCAATAACATATGGTTTAAAAGAAGAAGAACTAAACATATGGTTTACAAAAACTAAGGAGGCTTTATATGATAATAGCAACTAATATTTCTAAAAAATTCGACGATGTTTTAGCCGTTGACAATATATCTTTAGAAATTAAAGATAGTCAAGTTTTCGGTTTAATTGGCACAAACGGTGCTGGTAAATCAACTTTTATACGAATGATGGCAGGTGTTTTAAAAAGCGACACAGGCACTATCACAATAGATGGCGAAGACGTTTTTGACAATGTATCAGCACACGAAAAATTCTTCTATATCTCAGACGAACAGCATTTTTTCACAAATGCAAAACCTGTTGATATGTGCAAATATTATATGACAGTATACCCTCTGTTCGACGAAGAAAAATTTAATAATTACATGGTAAAATTCGACTTGCCTACAAACAGAAAAATACGTACTTTTTCTAAAGGTATGAAAAAACAACTTTGCGTAATTTTAGCGATTTCTTCAAATGCAAAATACATCTTTTGCGATGAAACTTTCGACGGACTAGACCCTGTTATGCGTCAAGGCGTTAAATCTATTTTTGCACTAGAGATGGAAGAAAGAGGTTTAACTCCAATAATCGCCTCGCATAACCTACGTGAAGTAGAAGACATTTGCGAGCATATCGGTCTTTTATACAAAGGTGGAATGTTAGTTTCTAGCAATTTAGACAGCCTAAAGCTTGGAATTTACAAATTACAATGCGTTTTTCAAGGTGATACTCCCGATTTTAGTTCTCTTGATGTTTTAAATACAAAACAAACAGGCTCGTTGTATACATTAACAATCCGTGGCGAAATCGAAGAAATTCGCACAAAAATCACAGAATTAAACCCAGTATTCTTCGAGGTTTTACCACTAACTTTAGAAGAAATTTTCATTACAGAAACGGAGGCGAAAGGTTATGACATCAAAAATCTTATCGAGTAAAAAATCTTTTGAAATAAATTTAATAAAACAAAGTACGTGGCTTTCTGTTTTATCTTTTTTAACATATTTATTTTGCATTACAATCCCTACATTATTCGCTTTTTTAGAATTTTGCGACGACCCACGATATGGCTTAGATTTTGCAGATGATTTAGCTGATATACTTACTGTCAATTGGTTTACATCTATTGCAACTGTGGTTTTAGGCATAATTTTTGCTACAGCTATGTTTCGTTATCTAAACTCTAAACCAGAAGTAGATTTATATCATAGTTTACCTATAAAACGCAAAAGACTTTTCTTATCAAGATTTTTTGTAGGTATCATCTGCTTTGCAATCCCCTATCTTGCAAATGTACTTTTTTGTAGCTTAATTTCACTTATCTATAATGTTGATTTTTCTTTACAATTTATGTATTATATGCTAAATTTCCTACTAAATCTTTTAACTTTTATGAGTATTTATGCATTTATGTCACTTTCTACAATAGCTACAGGCAATAATTTCATGGCTCTTTTCACTTCGCAATTACTAATTTGGTCGCCTATGGCTTTTTACGGAATTTATTCTACTTTAGCTGACGCTTTTTATGATTTTTGGGTTGTATCAAACGATACTTGGGAAATAATCAATTATTTAAATCCGATTGTGGTTAATTTTACGGTTTTAAGTAATTCATATGCATATTTTAAAGTATTTGCTTCGGATTATTTTTATTTAATTTTACAATTTGCTATAATGTTCGCATTTTCTTTTATAGCATTTATGAAAAGACAGTCAGAAAATTCTTCAAATCCTGTTGCTTTAAATATTTTTAGACCTATAATTAAATTTGTTTCTGTAATTTGCTTTGGTAGTTTAGGTGGATTTATCGTTTCTTCTATTAGGTCAAACTCAATGTATGTAACATTTTTAATAGGAGTATTCATCTTTGGATATATTATACATTTCATACTAGAAGCGTTATTTGACCTAGATATTCGCACAGGTTTTAAAAACTTTAAAGATTTTTTAATAATTTATGTAATTTTCGCTATATTCACATCTGTTATTCATTTCGACCTAACAGGTTATGACACAAGATTTACTAAAAGCGAAGACATAGCAAGCGTAACTTTTGATAATTATACTCTAACAAGTGAGGAAAATATCGAAAGAGTTAATTCATATATCTCCTCAGCTATCGAAAACAGAAATAATAACGAAATAAGCTCTAGCTATAGCTATAGCTATGAAAGAATTACAATAAACCTAAAAAATGGTACTTCTTACACTCGTTACTATTACAACTTTAATGTTGATATTCAAAATATATATGATATAAAAAATACGAAAGAATATTTTATGCAAGAATTTGACTATACGCTTACAGAAAGTGATTTTGAAAATATTAAAGCATCAACAAAAATAAAATTTATTACTGCAAACACTAGTTCTTTTCAACATATAACTTATGATGAATTTTACTCTTTGTATCAATACCTAATGGCTGATTTAGATTTGCTAACCGAAGATTATATTAAGCAAAACTTCCCAGTTGTAACAATTCAAGTTTACGGAAACACCTTAGATGGCAATTATCATTCATATAACATACCTATTTATGAAATAAACACAAAAGCTTTAGATATAATACAATTAGAACCAAATTTAAATTTTGACGGTGCATATTTAGAATCATATACAACTAATGTGTCTTATGTTAATCAAAGTATTATCGACTTGTGCATTGATAATATGATAACTGTTTACGGATACAACGTATACAATCCAATTAATGATGAACTTGCTCGCACAGAAGCAGTTTTTGTAATATCTGGTTACTCTTATGAAATTTTAGGATATTTACCACTTGATGTTTATAATTCACTGATAAATTAAAAATTTTGCAACCTCTAATGTTTAGGGGTTGCTTTTTTTACGCATAAAAAAGCTCAAGCACACCTTAGGTGCTTTTTGTCTGAAAAATTATGTTTTTATATTATGTCGCATAAGCGATAGCGTAGGCTAAAACGCAAAGTCTTAAAACCTCTTTACACCGAACTGTCAAAAACTAAAACAAACCTTTACTTTGTTTTGTTAAAACTTTTCTAAAAGTTTTTTGGTTTTGGTTACTTTGTGCAACACAAAGTGACGTAAAAAACGTTATTTTTTTAAAACTAGTATGCATTTAGGTGTTAAAATATTATTTTACGATTTGTGCTAGTTAATTTTTTCACTAAAAGTAGTGTTTTTATTTTGACACTCGCCGTTTGGCAGTTCCCCACTCGACAAGAACTCAAGCGAAAAACTTTTTAGAAAAGTTTTGCAAAATCTTATTTTAGATTTGTTTTAAGTTAAATAATTCGGCTTGAGTGGGGCTTAATAGGCGTGCTTCGTTCACCACTATCGTTTAATTTTACTATATTTTCACTTGGCTAACAGCACAAAACAGCCTAATTTAAAGTAGTTTTTTAGTTTTTTCTAAATTTCAAACTCTGCACAGACTTTTTACGCATAAAAAAGCTCTACGGTGTTTTAGGTGCTTTTTGTCTGAAAGTTGCACTTGAAATTAGCTTGCATAAGCGTTAGCGTAGTCTAAAACGCAAAATCTTAAAATCTCTTTACACCGAACTGTCAAAACATTATATAAACCTTTACTTTGTTTTGTTAAAACTTTTCTAAAAGTTTTTTGGTTTTGGTTACTTTGTGCAACACAAAGTGACGTAAAAACGTTACTTATTTTACGATTTGTGCTAATTAAATTTTTCACTTAAAGCAATATTTTTTCTTTAAACACTCGCCGTTTGGCTTTACTTATTTTACGATTTATACTAATTAAATTTTTCACTTAAAGCAATATTTTTTCTTTTAACACTCGCCGTTTGGCAGTTCTTGTATCGACAAGAACTCAAGCGAAAAACTTTTTATAAAAGTTTTATAAAATTTTCTTTTTATATTTATTTTTAAGCTTTTTGGTTCGGTGGTGGCGTAATTTTAAGACTTTTTCTTTCAAAATCCACTATCGTTAGTACTGGTTTATATTAAATTTGCATTTTACAGACGAAAAAACCACCTTATGTTCCGTTTATCTTCAATATGCGTTGTTTTAATCTGTGCAGAGTTTAAAATTTGCAGGTATTTTCTTACGCATAAAAAAACTCAAGCACACTTTAGGTGATTTTCGACTGAAAAATTATGTTTTTATATTATGTCGCATAAGCGATAGCGTAGTCTAAAACGCAAAATCTTAAAACCTCTTTACACCGAACTGTCAAAAACTAAAACAAACCTTTACTTTGTTTTGTTAAAACTTTTCTAAAAGTTTTTTGCTTGAGTTCTTGGCAAACCAAGAACTGCCAAACGGCGAGTGTACAAAGTAAAAACATCACTTTAATTAACAAACTTAATTTACACGAGTTATAAAATTACATTTAACGCATAAAAAAACTCAAGCACACTTTAGGTGATTTTCGACTGAAAAATTATGTTTTTATATTATGTCGCATAAGCGATAGCGTAGTCTAAAACGCAAAATCTTAAAACCTCTTTACACCG
>JAWXUO010000028.1:0-27032 GCA_044426355.1 Clostridia bacterium
CGAGAGTCAAAGAAAAAAACACTACTTTAAGTAAAAAAATACTGGTACAAGTAAAAAGTAACACCAAATAGCGAGTGTCAAAATAAAAACACTACTTTTAGTAAAAAAATTTACTGGTACAAATTATAAAATTACATTTTAATATCTAAATATATACTTTTCTTAAATAAAATAACGTTTTTACGTCACTTTGTGTTGCACAAAGTAACCAAAACCAAAAAACTTTTAGAAAAGTTTTAACAAAACAAAGTAGTGGATTGATTTAGGTTTTGACGGTTCGGTGCAAAGTGGTTTTAAGACTTTGCACTTTAGACCACGCTATCGCTTATTCAAACTAATTTTAAGTACAACTTTCAGACCAAAAGCACCTAATTCACCGTTGAGCTTTTTTATGCGTAATTAATCTGTGCAGAGTTTTAAATTTAGAAAAAACACTACTTTTACCAATAATCTTAATTATCAAAATCATAAATTAACATTTTTAAGCAAAAAAACACCGATTTTCATCAGTGTTTTAATCGCTAATCTTCAATTTTCATTTTTATACTTTTCAAAGCTTTTTCTCGTGGTAACATAACAATATGCTCGCATTTTTCGCATTTTAACTTAAAATCTACACCAACACGTACAATTTCCCATTCATCACTTCCACAAGGGTGTTTTTTTTTCGTTTTTACTCTATCGCCTAAAGAATATTGCATCTATTTCTCCTTTAGTTCCTCGATTTTTTTAATATCTGCCGTTACGTATGCAGTATTATAATTATCATAAATTACCATACCTGCCTTTGCTCCTCTTGGTTTTTTAACATGAGATACCGGACAGTAATCAACTGGCACATTCGTAGAATTTCTAGCTTTTGAGTTATAAACTGCAATCATAAAGCATTCTAACATAGTAGTTTCGGGAACTTCTTGACCCCTACTATGCAAAATAACATGCGTTCCGTGAATTTTTTGTGTATGAAACCAAATATCGTTCTTGCTAGAGTGCTTTAATGTTAGCAAATCGTTTTGAACATTGTTTTTTCCTGCGTGTATAACAAATCCATCGCTCGAAATATACTGATTTGGCTTTGAAATAACAGGTTTTTTATTCATTTTACTAGATTTTTTGATATATTTACCGTCTATAAGTTCAAGCTTAATTTCGTTTAATTCATCAGTATTTTCAGTTCTTTCGATACTTTCTAAAACACTTTCTAGATAAATTAAATTAAGTTCACCTTTTTTTAGTTCATCGGTTAAAATTTTCTCAGCATTTTTTAATTTATTATATTTCAAATAATATTTATCAGCGTTTTTCTTAGGTGTAAGCGTTATATCAAGTGGAATATCCACCTCTTTCATCTCGCTATCAAAATAATTTATAACACGGATACTTTCTTTTTTCTCATCATCTATACTATAAAGGTTTGAAACGATAAGCTCGGCATAATTTTTATAAATTTCTCGCTCTTTCGTGTCCAAAAGTTCTTCATTTTGAATGATAATTTTCTTTTTTTGACGAGAAATAAGATTCTTCACGTTTTTAGTAAGTTCTTTATGCACCGATTTTAAAGCGTTCGTTTTTTCTTTCTGCTCGTAAAAATCACATAACATAAACGAAAAGTCGTTCTGCTTTACACTGTCGTAATTTTTGATTTCTACAACAGAAAAATCAACCATATTACCATTTTTATATAATAAATATGCGTTTAATTCATTATTCGAAACTTTTTCTTTAAGTTCTAAAATTTCTTTCAAAAAATTTTCGTTGTTAATTAAGCTTTTTGCGATAATGGGAGATATTCCTAAAATATTATTTATAATATCTTCTTCGCTTTGAAGTTTTTTAGCGAAATCCTTATCTATATCCAAAATAGACGTTTTTTCTTGTTTTGGTGGTAATTCATAATAAATATTCGGTAAAATTGGTCTTACAGAGCTTTCAAAGTCGACTCTTTTAACACAATCTATAATCATTCCGTCGCTTTGCGTAATAATAAGATTAGAAAACTTGCCCATAAGCTCGATTATAATATATTTTTTTGTTTTAAAACCCATATCGTCATAAGCAAGCACTTCGATTTTCATAAGTCGCTCGAAATTTTCTGTAGATATTCCTGTAATAACAGCACCTGTTAAATGTTTGCGAAGTAGCATACAAAACATCGGTGGAGTCTTTGGATTTTCTCTATTTTCCTTTAAAAAATGTACTCTTGGGCTATTGGAACTAACATTTATCAAAAGTTTATGGTTAAAACCTTTTTTTCTAACGCTTAAAATGATTTCGTCTTTGGTTGGTTGGTTTATTTTTTCTATTTTGCAATGCTCTAGAACAGAATTTAGTTCTCGTGCCATTGCGTAAACAGTAATTCCGTCTAAAGGCATTTTATTTCTCCTATCTAAAATTAATTATATCGTGGTGTACTCTCGATGTTCTTGCGAGTAAACCAAAGTTTTTATTTATTTTAGCTTCTAAAACTTCTACAATTACATTTTCTGTAGCAAAATGACCTGCATCAATCAAATTTATGCCTAGATTTTTTGATTTTTGGAAAATATCATACGAACAATCCGAAGTTATGTAAGTATCGCAACTATTTTCTATAGCAAAATCCATCATTTTTCCACCTGCTCCACCTAAAACAGCAACTTTTTTACAATGTTTATCCCCTACGTATTTTATTCCGTTTGGATTTAATTTAGTTTTTATGTGGAATAGCAAATCGCCAAAAGGCATATCCAGATTACCAATTCTGCCTAAAGGATTTCTATCGTCTGTATAAATATTAGTAAGCTCTAGTTTTTGTGCAAGTGCATCGTTTACGCCACCGTTAGTCGCATCAAGATTTGTATGCATGCAAATAATTGATATATCATTTTTTATTGCAGTCATTATCATTTTTCCGACATAATCGTTTTGTGTAACAGATTTTACCGAAGTGAATATCAATGGGTGGTGTGCAACTATTAAATTGCTATTTGTATTTATCGCCTCGTTTATAACTTCTTGTGTAATATCTAATGCACATATTATTCCGGTAACTAAATTTTCTTTGTCACCTACGAGCAAACCACAATTATCCCAGCTTTCTGCTAGGTCATATGGTGCATAAGCTTCTAAAAATGCTAATATTTGTTTTATTTCAATCATATATATCCTCTCATTTTTTCTAAAAGTTTATTATAATAAATGTATCTTTCGCTTTGCGTATCTTCTATTTGCTTACAAATTATAGACGCTTTGCGTATTTTTTCTTCTGCAAAATCAATAAAACGCTCTTGTTCTTGAAGTTTTTCGCTTACATAGCAATCAAGCACGTCTTTTTTTATTTGTTTATTTGTAAATTTCGCTTTTATAATAGTATAAAATCTTCGTTCTTCTATAGAAATTTGCTCATCTACTATTTCGAAGCCTTTCTCATATAAAAATTGTCTTAAAAGTTCCGATTTCGTCATAGGTTGTAGTATAAACGTTAACTTTTCGTTATAAATATTAGAATTATCACTTAAAATGATTGTTATAAGCTCTGCCCCCATGCCAGCTATAACGATAGTATCAGCAATATTAAAATCTACTTTTTCTAAGCCATTTGACAAAACAGCTTGAATTTTATCTGAAATATTGTTCTCGTTTATAGTTTTAATAGCCGTATTTAGGGGTTTTTGTGCAATATCCATCGCAAAACCTTGTTTTATCTTAGGATAAAGTTTTAAAAGTAAATACGCATGGTCGCAACCTATGTCATGAACTGTTGAGTTTTCGCTCACCATGCTACATATTGTGTCTAGTCTATTCATTCTCTACCTCAAGAGCCATTTGTTTTGCCCCTGCATTACATATAAAAGTTCCAAAAATTGCGATTGCTGTTGTTACAGCTAGTGCTAAAATTTGATATTTAGCATCTGTTGGTAACATTAGCATTATAACTATACCTAAAGACCTACCAGTATTTAATAATATTTGTTTAAAAGGCATAAATTCTCTATCTGCACCACAATTTTTTCTTAAAAGCTGTGTTGATTCAAAAATTGGCATTTGTGCAAAATTTGAACCTAAAATATCAGTTAAATTATAAAAAGAGCAATATAAAAATACTGCATATACCATAAATCCACTTTTTGTTGTCGTCATCATTACAGTAAGGACTAAAAGCTCTACACCATAAGGTATTACAGTCCATAGCAAACGTTGTCTTAGTGTTTTTAGGTTTCTAATGCAACGCCAAGTTATAATCGCCGAAAGTTGTTTTAGCATTAAAGCAATTCCTAATATAAATTCATCACTTGTTAGCGAATATAGTAAAATCGGTGTATAATAATACGTCATACCTATATGCAAACCACGAAAAAAATCGCTAAGATATATAAGGAAAATCGACTTCGTTTTTAGAATATACGTAGAAACTTTCCTAAAACGTGGCTCATAAACACCATCATCAGGAAGTTCTCTCATAAGCCTTGCACCTATAGCGTACGCTATAATAGTTATTGTAAATATTATAATATAGCCTGTCATACCATCAAAAGAACTTGTAACATACCCTGAAATAGGCGATGCGATTATTGATACTATATAACAGCACGTTCCATTAAAACTTAACGCTTTTTGTCTGTTTTCTGATGTTGTATAGTTTTTTAACAAAAGATTATACCCAAACCAATAAAAACCTGCCCCAAGAGCCACAAGTCCTGCAACAAGTATATAATAATCTATTAAATTATTACGAAGTAGTAATAAAACTATATACGAAAAGGAATATATCCAAAGTCCTGCTTGCATAGTTTTTGCAATACTAAAATATTTATAAAAATATAGACATATAATAAATGTTATCATTTCAAAAGCGAACATATATGCTGTGTATTTTGCAGTTAGAGCATAGTCCGAATTATTCATTTTAAATAAAAAAACGCTAGTAAAAACCGAAGAAAGTCCTATTCCTAGCATTAAAAGAACGTGAACAGCTGTTAAAATCAAGAAATGTCTTCCTAAATCATCGCCACCTAGCAGAGAAATGCATTTTTTTAAAATTTTCGACATAATAAATATCCTCATATAAAAATTAAAGATTACTCTTATTTATCTAGTTTTTTTGCAAATTAAATTTTAATAATAATATTATATAACGTTTTAAAAATAATTACAATGTTTTTTATCAATAAATAGTTCTTTTTTATTTAAAAATATGTTATTATATATTTATGTAAAATTAATTATTATAAGACTTTGTGAAAGGAAATAATTTATGGCAGTTATAATAAACGCAGGTGGTATATACGGAATAGATGGATATAAAGTATCTGTAGAATGTGAACTTTCTAAAGGAATGCCAGGATTTACTATTGTAGGTTTACCAGATACAGCTGTTAGAGAATCTAGCGAAAGGGTTCGTTCTTCTATGAAAAACAACAATTTTTCATATCCTTTAGGTAGAATAACGATAAATCTTGCTCCTGCCGACGTAAAAAAAGAAGGAACAATATACGATTTGCCTATTTTGCTCGCTATTATGCTTGCAAATGACCAAATTAAAGATATATCTCAAAAAAATGCATTTGTAGGTGAACTTTCTCTAAATGGCGTTGTTCGTCCTGTTTCTGGTGCTTTGTCTATGGCTCTTGCTCTAAAAGAAAATGGCGTTGAAAACTTTTTTGTACCAAAAACAAATGCTTTAGAGGCAAGTTTTTGCGAGGGTATCAATATTTTTGCGATAGATAATGTAAAAGATGTTGTGGACCATATTAACGGAGATAATCGCCTAGAAACTTTTAAACGACCAGAAATTATAGATAAAGAGGAGTTTTCTCTCGATTTTTCTGATGTTGTTGGTCAACAAAGTGTATTAAGAGCCTGCGAAATATGCTCGGCTGGTAGACATAATATGCTTTTGTGTGGCTCGCAAGGCAGTGGTAAAAGCATGGTAGCTAAAAGACTTCCGTCTATTATGCCAAAACTTACAAAGGAAGAAGAACTCGAAGTTATAAAAATAAATTCTTCTATGGGTTTTACAAAAGAAAGCTTAAATTTAAGCTCAACACCTCCTTTTCGCTCGCCTCACCATACAGTATCTGCTGTTGCTCTTTCTGGTGGAGTTGGTTCAAACAAAATACCAAAACCTGGCGAAATATCTCTTGCTCATAACGGAATTTTGTTTTTAGATGAACTTCCAGAATTTTTAAAACCTGCAATAGACACCTTGCGTGCACCTATTGAAGACAAAGTTGTAACTATATCACGAGTTAGTGCTTCTATTACATACCCGTCAGATTTTTTGCTTATTGGTGCTATGAACCCTTGTAAATGTGGGTGGTATGGGGATAAAAACCATACTTGCACTTGCACGCCAACAGCTGTTGCAAATTATAATTCTAAAATTTCTGGTCCTATAATGGACAGAATAGATATTTTTGTAAATGTTCAACCTGTTTTATACAAAGATTTGCAAACACGCAAAAAAGGTGAAAGTTCAAAAGATATACTACAAAGAGTTTTAAAAGCACGAGAAATACAGAAAAAACGTTTTGAAGGAACTTCTATAAAATATAATTCTTCAATTACACCAGATAAGATGAAAGAATTTTGTTCTTTAGACGAAGATGGTAACAATATTTTAGAAAGTGCTTTTGAAAGATTAAATATGACTGCTCGTTCATATGATAGATTGTTGAAACTTGCAAGGACCATCGCAGACCTTGACGGAAGCGAAAATATACTAGCTCATCATATTTCCGAAGCTATACAATACCGTAAGCAATAGCCTAAAAATGCTTTTGTAAAGGCTTTTTTAAGATGTTTATGCTAAATTATAAACTATCTGTTATAAAAGGTTTTAAAAAATTTTTATTTGCTCGGTATAATAGGCTTTTCGTGTAATTGTGGATAAATTTTATTACTTTGTGTATAACTTTGTGGATAATGTGGATAACTGCTGTTAAAACTGTGGATAACTTTAAAAAAGATTATTTTATACTAGTAAAATCTAAAGATATATGATATACTAATCTTTAGGGCATATAATTATATATGCAAACTTTAGGAGGACAAATATGACATACGCAGAGTCAATCATTTTAGGTATCGTTCAAGGTTTAGGTGAATTTTTACCTATTTCTAGTTCTGGTCATTTAGTTTTAGCGTCTGAAATTTTAGGCATCGAACCACACGAGGGTAGCTTGCTTTTTAATATACTTTTACATTTTGGTACTTTAGTTGCAGTTTTTATTGCATATTTTTCAGAAATTTTAGAATTAATTGTCGAATGTTTTAAATGGATTTTCGATAAATTTAGAATACGTGGAATAGAATCTCGTAAATTTATTATGCTTATAATCGTATCTACAATACCATTAGTTTTTGTTTTGCCTGTAAAAGACCAAATAGAATCACTTTTTTCTAGCACTTTAGCAGTTGGTATCGCTCTTATATATACTTCTTTATTGCTTTTTATATCAGACAGAATTATAAAAGGCTATAAAACAGCTAAAGACACATCATATCTAAATGCTTTAACAGTTGGTATTATGCAAACAATCGCAGTAATTCCTGGCGTTTCTCGTGCTGGTTCTACAATAACTAGTGGACTAATGCTTGGTTTTAGCCGTGAATTTGCTGTAAAATACTCATTTATTATGTCTATTCCTGTAATTTTAGGTGCGAATATATTATCTATTTATGATGCAGTGTCAAATGGAACTGACTTAGGCATGAGTATCCCTGTATGTGTTGCAGGGGTTGTATCAGCTGGTATATCAGGGATTTTTGCGATACAGCTAGTTCGATATATCACAAAAAAAGATAAATTTATATATTTTGCTGGCTATACTTTTATAGTCGGCACTATTACAATACTATTTAATGTTTTAAGGTAGGTGAAAAAATGGCAACAAAAAAATCAACGCAACAAAAAAGTACAAAAACGTCATCGCACCCATCTGCTCCGAAAAAAACTTCAACTACACGAAAAACTGCGAGCAAGTCTAAAAAAGCTCCTGTCAAAAAATCTAGATTAAGTCGTGAGAGTTGGGGTATTATATATATAATAGCAAGCGTTATAACATTGTTTTCAATACTTAATTTCGATGGTTTTTTACTTAGCTTTACACATAATATTATAACTTTTTGTATCGGTTTTGGTATCTACGTGTTACCAATTTCGCTAATCATAATGGCTATATATTGTTTCATTCCTTTCGTGGGAAATGTGCCTTTGCGTACTCTTTGCATACTTAGTGCACCACTTACAACAGCTTGTTTTACACAAATTTTATTTTATAACGATGATTATAGCCTTAATTTAGATAGCATAGCCTTAATCATAGAAAATGGTCTTGTTTGTAAATCTGCTGGTCTTGTTGGTGGACTTATGAGCCTTATTTTACAAGCTAGTTTATCTTCTGTAGGTGCTGTAATAGTTCTTTCTTTATTTATTATATTGTCAGTTTTTATAGGTTTTAGAATTTCTCCACGTCAAATTATCAACTTTTTTATAGATACTTTTAACGAAATACATCATGAGCAAAGCGAAGAAGAAATTGAATATAATCTTTCTAAAAGAGAGATGAAAAAAGCTCATAAAGAACGCAAGCAAGAATATAACCAAAAGTTAAAAGAAGAAAAAGAGCGTGCTTATGAAGAATATAAGCAAGAAATCAAAGAGCAAGACCTCGCAAAAAGGGACAAGTTATTTAACTTTACACTAAGAGATAACAGAATAAAAAAACAAAAAATAACTCTAGAAAGTGCAACTGAAGATACTTCTCCACAAATTTCTGAAATGCCCAAAAAAGAAGAAAAAATAAAACTTGATGCATGGATGCTTGAGGAGCATAACAAAAGAAAAGCTATAGATAAACTAAAAAAAGAAGCTAAGTCAATGGGCTTTAAGGTTGATGATAAAGGCGAGATTATCGGTAGAATTGATGATGATTTATCTAAAGAAGTTTTAGACGATACATCTGCTGAAACTTTAGAAATTAATGATACTACGGAAAATGTCGAGAACACAGAAAATATTGATACTACGGACATTGTTGACACAACTTTGGATACTACAGAAAATTCTGTTGATACTTTAGTAGAAAGCGACAATTTAGAAGATACTTTAGAAGACCAAACTCACGAAATTCGTGTAAATATTGATACTTTTAATGCAGAAAGCATTAATATATCTAAAGATAATGAGCAAGAAAATGTAGATATTTCAGAAGAATTAGATTTTTCTTTTAACAATGACGAAATTGTAGAAGAAATTAGCCAAGGAGTAAACGAAATTCTAGACAATTCTTTTGCAGATGAATTTGATGTTTTAGCTCTAAAAAAAGCTATCGAAGAAAATATCGACGAAATAACGCAAGAATACGAATTTGCTAAAAAAGAAATTATTCCTGATTTATTAAAATCTACCATGAAATACGACCCAGTTTCTAATTTTGATTCAGAAAACCTAGCGTATAAATATACTTTCCCACCTGTACATTTGTTAAAACCAAAGCTTACAAACACAGTTTTTGATTATTCAAAAGAACTAGAAGAAAGCTCGGAAAGACTGATTGCAACGCTTGCAAGCTTTAATATTTCGGCACAAATTATAAATATTGTTCGTGGTCCATCTATAACACGTTTTGAGATAACTATGGAAACTGGTATAAAAATTTCAAAACTTACAGGACTTTCAGAAGATATTGCACTATCACTCGGTGCAGTAAGTGTATTTATTTCGCCTATTCCAGATAAAATTGCGATAGGTATAGAAGTTCCAAACAAAACAACCGAAATGGTTTTAATTCGTGAGGTTATAGAATCTTTAGAATTTAAAAATACAACTAGTAAATTATCGTATGCTTTAGGTCACAATATAACTGGACAACCAGCTATTGGAGATATTGCAAAAATGCCACATATGTTGGTCGCAGGTACTACTGGTTCTGGTAAATCTGTTTGTGTAAACTCAATGCTTGTATCTATTTTATATAAGGCAGACCCTACCGAAGTTAAATTCATTATGATTGACCCTAAAATGGTTGAACTTGGTGGATATAATGGCATACCACATCTTTTAATCCCTGTTGTAACAGACCCACAAAAAGCAGCTGGTGCTTTAAACTGGGCAGTTGGAGAGATGATGAGAAGATACGGACTTTTAAAAGATAGTGGCGTAAAAGATTTAGCGTCATATAATATGTTGATGGAACAAAAAATAGCCGACGGCGACGAAACAGCGTCTAAACTTCCACAAATAGTAATTGTAATAGACGAACTTGCAGACTTAATGCTTGTTGCAGCAAAAGAAGTAGAAGAATCTATCTGCCGAATTGCTCAAATGGCAAGGGCAGCAGGTATGCATTTAGTAATAGCAACGCAAAGACCGTCTACAGATGTTATAACAGGTATAATGAAAGCAAATATTCCGTCGAGAGTTTCGTTTGCTGTATCATCAAGAACCGATTCTGGTATTATTTTAGACCAAAACGGTGCTGAAAAACTAATAGGTAAAGGAGATATGCTCTATAAACCTTTAGGAGCAGGCAAACCAGAGCGACTACAAGGCTGTTTTATCACATCTACCGAAGTAGAGGCAGTTGTAGATTTTGTTAAATCTGTAGCAGAGCCAGACTATAGCGAAGACGTTATAAATCATATAGAAAATCATTCTTCTAGCAATACATCTTCTGGTGGTTCTGCATCTTCAGATGGTTTAGAAGATGATATGACAGAATCTGCGATAGACCTTATTGTAAGTTCTGGCAAAGCCTCTACTTCATTTTTACAAACGAAATTACGTTTAGGTTATGCTCGTGCATCACGTATTATGGACGAAATCGAAGAACGAGGAATTATAGGTCCAGCTGATGGAGCAAAACAACGTGAAATTTACTTAACAAAGCAACAATGGCAAGAAATGAAAATTAGACAAATGGATTAAGGAGTTAATTATGTTAAAAGAAATATCAATAAAAGATATTAATTGCAATGCTTATGAAATGTTTAATAAAAACTGGGCTTTAGTGTCTAGTGGAAATGAGCAAGATTATAACACAATGACGATAAGTTGGGGTACTTTAGGTCACCTTTGGTTTAAAGATATAGCAACAGTTTTTGTTCGTCCATCTCGTTATACTTTTGAGTATATGGAAAAAAACGATTATTTTACGGTATCTTTCTTTTTAGATAGCCACAAAGATGATTTAACATATCTTGGTAAAAATTCTGGACGTGATGGCGATAAAGTTTCTAAAACATCGCTTACACCTATTTTTTTAGATGGCGAAGTAGGTTTTGAAGAAGCTGATTACGTTATGATTTGCAAAAAAGTTCATGCTGTAGATTTTAAACGTGAACAATTTTGCGATAGTGATATAGAAAGTGTATATACTTCTGATGATATTCACAGGCAATACACAGGAGTTATAGAAAAAGTTTATAAAAAATATTAGTATTAAAAGTGATGCGTGCATAAATTTGCACGCATTTGATATTATGGCAATACCTCACAACTAACGGCTAAAGTCTTAATAGTCAACTTTTTTGTTAAATTTCCGTTACTTTGCGTAATTTTTATACAAATTAACGAAAAAATTTTCTGAAAAATTTAACTATTATAGTTGTGAGGCATCGCCTTAAAAAGAGGAAAAATAATGAAAAATAATGGATTTTTGCCAATTTCAAAACAAGATATGCTAGACCTTGGCTGGTACTACTGTGATTTTTTAGTAGTAACTGGAGATAGCTACGTTGACCACCCATCTTTTGGTACTGCAATAATAGCAAGACTTTTAGAAAGCTTAGGTTTTAAGGTAGCTATTCTTGCACAACCACAATCGGCAAAAGATTTTTTAGATATGGGAAAACCGAGATACGCCACTTTAATTTCTGCAGGAAATATAGATTCTATGGTTGCACATTATTCCGTATCGAAAAAACGTCGCACTGTAGATGATTATACGGCAGGTGGCAAAGCAAATAAACGCCCAGATAGAGCGTGTACGGTATATTGCAACTGGGCGAGAGAAGCTTTCGGCGAAGATTTTCCGATTGGTATCGGTGGACTAGAAGCATCTCTTCGCAGATTTGCTCATTATGATTATTGGTCGGACAGCGTTCGTCCGTCTATACTTGTCGAAAGCCGAGCTGATTTACTTATGTTTGGCATGGGTGAAAATACGATAACAGAGCTAGCTCTTGGTTTAAAATCAGGAAAAACTATGCAAGAAATCGCAAAAAACTTGCGTGGTGTTGCATATTTATGCGAAGAACTAGACCTTGGAGAATTTAAACGCACAGACGTTCCTAGTTATAAACAAGTTGTGGAAAACAAACGTGAATATGCAAAAGCATCTTTTAAACAAGAGCAAAACCAAGACCATGTGCAAGGAAAAGCTGTAATTCAACGTCACGATGGTGTGTTTTTAGTACAAAATCCTCCTTCAATACCACTTACAACAGAGCAAATGGATAAAGTTTATGCTTTGCCTTTTATGAGAAATTACCACCCAAGCTATGAGGCTTTAGGTGGCGTTAAATCTATTGAAGAAGTCAAACATTCTATAATACACAATAGGGGTTGTTTTGGTGGGTGTAATTTCTGTGCATTATCGTTTCATCAAGGGCGATATATGTCGTGCAGGTCACATTCTTCTATTATAGATGAGGCAGAAAAAATTGTAAAAGACCCAGATTTTAAGGGATATATTCACGATGTAGGTGGTCCATCTGCGAATTTTAGAAAACCATCTTGTGCAAAGCAAGAAAAACACGGTTTATGTCAAGATAAAAGATGTTTAGCACCAAAAACTTGCGAGGCTATAGATGCAGACCATTCGGATTATTTATCTCTTCTTCGCAAACTTCGTGAAATAAAAGGCGTTAAAAAAGTATTTGTTCGTTCAGGAATACGCTATGATTATATGCTAAAAGATAAAAATAATGCTTTTTTTGAGGAATTAGTTCAGCACCACATCAGTGGACAATTAAAAGTTGCACCAGAGCATATGAGCGATAATGTTTTGTACTATATGGGTAAACCTAGCTTCAAAATATATACAGATTTTCGTGAAAAATATAATAAACTTAATGAAAAATTCGGTAAAAATCAATATTTAGTGCCTTATTTAATGTCATCTCACCCAGGAGCTACGCTAAATGATGCTATAATTTTAGCCGAACATTTAAACGAAATGGGTTATATGCCCGAGCAAGTACAAGATTTTTATCCAACACCTGGCACGCTTTCGACAGCAATGTATTACACAGAGCTTGACCCACGCACTCTAAAGCCTGTTTATGTTGCAAAAACTACAGAAGAAAAGTCTATGCAAAGAGCTTTGCTCCAATGGCGAAAGCCAGATAAAAAAGCATTAGTGAAAAAAGCGTTAATTTTGGCTAAAAGAACCGACCTTATCGGTTTTGACAAAAAATGTCTTGTAAGACCTGAAAAAGGAGATACTTCTTTTCATGATAATTCTTCTAAAAAAACAGATAAAAAATCTGCTAAAAATAATAAAAGCTTTTCTAAAAATACAAAAAAAACTGACAATAAATCTTTTAGTGGCAATAAAAATTCGCAAAAACGTAAAAAAAGACCATAAAATTTCAACCTCAAAGTTTAATACTTTGGGGTTTTGTTGTTTTAAAATTTGCACAGATTAATTACGCATAAAAAAGCTCAACGGTAGATTAGGTGCTTTTGGTCTGAAAGTTGTACTTAAAATTAGCTTGAATAAGCGTGAGCGTAGTCTAAAAAGCAAAGTCTTAAAATCAATTTACACCGAACCGTCAAAACCTAAATCAACTCACTACTTTGTTTTGCTAAAACTTTTCTAAAAGTTTTTTGGTTTTGGTTACTTTGTGCAACACAAAGTGACGTAAAAACGTTGTTTTATTTAAGAAAAGTATATGTTTAGATATTAAAATGTAATTTTATAATTTGTACTAATTAAGCTTTTTACTAAAAGTAGTGTTTTTTCTTTGACACTCGCTATTTGGTGTCACTTTTTACTTGTACCAATTAAATTTTTAATTAAAGTAATGTTTTTTCTTTTAACACTCGCCGTTTGGCAGTTCTTGGCTCTCCAAGAACTCAAGAGAAAAACTTTTTAGAAAAGTTTTACAAAATCTTATGTTAGAATTATTTTAAGTAAAATAATTCGGCTTGAGTGAAGCTTAATAGGCGTGCTTTGTTCACCACTAACGTTCACTTTTGCTATATTTTAATTCGTCTAACAGCACAAAAAAGCCTAAATTTAAGGGTTTTTTTTATATTTATAAGATTAATGCATACTTTTTAGTAAAAAGTAAGTAGTTTTTTATTTTTCTTTAATTTTAAACTCTGCACAGACTAAATAACGCATATTGAAGATAAAAGGAAAGGTAGGTGGTTTTTTCGTCTGTAAAATGAGTGTTTATATAAATTCGCATGAGCGTGAGCGTAGTCTGAAATGTAAAGTCTTAAAATCACTTTACACCGAACTGTCAAGACCTAAATCAATATTCTACTTTGTTTTGCTAAAACTTTTCTAAAAGTTTTTTGATTGAGTTCTTGGCAACCCAAGAACTGCCAAACGGCGAGTGTTAAAGAAAAAACATTACTTTAATTAATAAATTTTAACTGGCAAAAATTGAAAGTAACACCAAACGGCGAGTATCAAAATAAAAACATAACTTTAATTAATAAATTTTAACTGGCATAAATTGAAAGTAACACCAAATAGAGAGTGTCAAAGAAAAAACATAACTTTAAGTAAAAAACTTAATTAGTACAAAAAAATAGCAAGTATAAAAACATAATTTCTGTTAAACCAAAATAAAAAGCACCGATTTTAATCAGTGCTTTATACCGTTATTTAATTACATTTGGTCTGGTGCAGTTATTCCTAGAATTTTGCAACAATTTGCAATAACTATTTTAACATCTTCGCAAAGTGCAATACGTGCTAAACGTACATCTTCTTTTGCGTCACGTATACGTACAGCGTTATAAAATTTATGAAAAGCACCTGCAAGAGTAACTACGTATTTACCAATTTTAGATGGGTCACGGTCACGTGCCGACATACGAATTTCTTCTGGAAAATTTGCAATAAGCTTAATTAGGTTTATTTCCTCAGGCTCTACAAGCAAAGCTAAATCTGCTTTATTTATATCAGTAAGTTCAATACCTTCTGCTTTTAGATTTTTTAAAATACTTACGATTCTTGCATGTGCATAACCTACATAATACACAGGATTTTCGCTATCTTCTTTTACAGCAATATCTAAATCAAACTCTAAATGCGTGTCCGATGCTCTCGAATTGAAGAAAAATCTTGCAGCATCAACTGAAATTTCATCGAGCAAAGAAGTTAAAGTTATAGCTTTACCTGATCTTTTAGACATTCTCACAACTTCGCCATCTTGCATAAGTCTAACAAGTTGCATTAATATAACTTCTAGTTTTTCGCTACCATTTGCGTCAACAGCATCTAAAGCACGTTGCAAACGTTTAACGTGTCCGTGGTGGTCTGCTCCCCAAATATTTATAACTTTATCAAAAGAACGAGTTATAATTTTGTCTACATGATACGCAATATCTGCTGCAAAATAAGTATAAATTCCGTTTGAACGCATTAAAACATCATCTTTATCAGAACCAAAAAGCTCTGTAGACTTAATAAATATAGTTCCTTCATCATCTTTATATGCATTTTTATTTGCTAAAAGTTTGTCTACAGTTGCTTTAACAAGACCTTTTTCGTGTAAAGTTGATTCATGAAACCATACATCGTAGTTAATTTTATATCTTTCAAGGTCAGTTTTCATTTTTGAAATATTATTTTTAAGACCAAATTCTACTAAAGCATCACGGCGTGTTTGCTCATCTGCATTTATTAAGTCTGTTCCGTTTTTATCAATAAAAGTTTGTGCTAAATCTTTTATATCTTCGCCTTGATACCAATCTTCTAAAAAGTCTACAGCATCATCGCCTTTGATTATTTGAATAAATCTACCCTCAAGGCTACTTGCAAATTTATTTACTTGGTTTCCTGCATCGTTTATTAAAAATTCACGAGTAACATCAGCACCTGCCCACGAAAAAGTTTCAGCTAAGCAGTCGCCTAAAACACCACCACGAGCATTACCCATGTGCATAGGTCCTGTTGGATTTGCAGAAACAAACTCTATCATGATTTTTTGACCAGCAAAATAGTCGCTTTTGCCATAGTTATCTTTCATTTCATATGCTGTTTTTACAATTTTTGCGTAAATATCTTCGTTTAAGCAAAAATTTATAAATCCAGGTCCTGCAATACTCGCACTTTTAAAAAAGGTATTTTCAAAAGATAAATTTTCTACTATTATATTTGCTATATCTTGAGGTTTTTTACCAAAAATTTTCGCACATTGCATTGCGAAAGAAGTTGCATAGTCGCCATTTGTAGTATCTTTTGGTATTTCTACAACAAATTTTGGCAAATATGCCTTGGGAAGCAAATCTGCTTTACACGCACTGTTATATGCATTTATAATCATTTCATTTGCTTGTTTTTTAGATAATTCTATATAATTCATTAATTACTCCTTAATTTCAATTTTAAATTTATTAAAACCAACATTCTCATAATTTAGGTCTATTTCATATTCTAGCTCTAAAATTCCACCATGGTCATTTATATTATTTTTTAAATTTTTCGTTTTAATTCCTAATGTATAAGCACCAGCTACGGTGTTATATAACCCCACGTGGTGTTCGTTTTCTTCAAAAATCATCTGTGTTGGGTGTTCTCCACTACGAATTAGAGTTACCATATCTCGCTCTACTTTTAGTGTTGTAGCGTTTGAATTTGCACTCATACCTGTATTTTCAGTGTATTTTATATAATATTTATTCCTTTTTTTATAAAAAACAGCCTCTGTTACAAGAGAAATTTCGTCAGTTTCAAAATCATCATATTCTTGAGTACTTTGAATTTCTATTATAACGTCTTTTTTTAATTCTTCGTTCATTTTAAGTTCCTTTAGTATTCCAAAATATCAATCATATGTGTTTTATCGTTTATTTCTTCGCAAAGAAAAGATTTCGCATTTTTTGTAAAGCTTTCTACGTCATCTGTGACATAATAATTATAATTTGCTTTTTTTTCTTCACTTTTATCAAAGTTTTTTGCTATGTATTCTGCTGTAACAGCTCCAGGGTCTATAAGTTTTACATTTTCGCCTAAAAAGTCTGCAATCAATTCTTTTAAAAGAGGATAATGCGTACAACCAAGTATTAAAGTATCTATATTTTCATTTTTAATATCTGTTAAATACTCCTCGACTACAAGCTTTGTAACTGCATCACCACGCAAAAATCGTCCATTTTCAACCAGTGGCACAAAAAGAGGGCAATCTTTTTCGAAAGTTTGAATATTTAAAGATTTCTCGTCAGAAATTTCTTTTATCAATCGTGAATAAGCACCACTTTTTATTGTTGACGTTGTTCCGATAATTCCAATTTTTTGGTTTATATTTCCGTTAATAGACGCTAAAACAGTAGGTTCTACAACGCCTACGATTGGTACGGAATAATCGTTTTCTACTTCTTTTAAAGCAACAGAAGATGCTGTTCCACAAGCTACTACAATAGCTTTTATATTATGACTTAGAAGAAAATTTATATCTTGTTTTGTATATTTTATTATTGTTTCTTTAGAACGAGTTCCATATGGCACTCGTCCAGTATCTCCGAGATATATTATATCTTCAAAAGGCAGTATTTTTTTAATCTGCCTTACAGCTGTTAGTCCACCTAAACCAGAGTCAAACACACCTATCGGTCTGTTATCCAATATCATCACCTCTTTTTAATGCAAATTCTATCAATTTATCTAATAATTTAGAATAAGATATGCCCATATTTTCAAAAAGTTTAGGATACATGCTTATATTTGTAAAACCTGGCATTGTATTAATTTCGTTAAAAATAACTTGCTCATCAGGTGTTACAAAAAAATCTACTCTCGCAAGACCTCTACAACCTAATGTTTTATATACTTTTATTGCTCTTTGACGAATTACTTCACTAGTTTTTTCTGTTATTTCAGCAGGTATAATAACTTGAGAATTACTTCCTATATATTTCGAGTCAAAAGAATAAAAATCTGTATTTGTACGAATTTCGCCTGTGATAGATGCAACAGGTTTTTCATTACCTATTACTGCAACTTCTACTTCACGTCCTTGTACAAATTTCTCAACAATAACTTTTTTATCATATTTAAAAGCAAAAACTATTGCTTCTTTCAGTTCATCTTGATTTGTAGCTTTTGTTACCCCAACAGATGAACCACTAGAAGAAGGTTTTACAAATACTGGATACGCAAAAACACTTTCGATTTCTTTTATTTTCACATTTTCTTCATAATTATTAGCTAAAATAAGGACATAGGGGCTTTGTTGTACCCCTTCCCCTTTTACTATTATTTTAGTTAGGCTTTTATCCATAGAGTTTGCAGAGGATAATACATCACACCCCACATAAGGTATTCTAGCAAGCTCAAACAAACCTTGTATCGTTCCATCTTCACCGTTTTTACCGTGCAAAACTGGGAAAATACAATCTATTTTAATAGTTTCTAAGGTATCTAGCAATACAATCCCTCTATCGCTAGTATCTGGGGATAACACTACTCGGCGACCCTCAAGATTTCCTCTTTTTATAGTAGGAACGGTAGGGTCGCTTAGATATTTCCATTCTCCTTGACGTGTAATGTATATTAAATGAACTGTATATTTAGATTTATCTAAAGAATCATAAATATTTCCACATGAAGCACGAGAAATTTCGTGTTCTGTAGATGAGCCTCCAAATATCAATAATAAATTCATATATTTTCCTCCTAGTATGTCAGCTTTATTTTATATATATGCGATTAATATAATTATATTATATTTTTAACTAAATTACAAGAAAAATCCCACTTAATAATAAATTTTTATTGCAAGTAGGATTTTTAGTTTAAATTTGGTTGTTGCTTTTTGCAGATAATAAATACAATATAGGCAACACCTCATAACTATAATAGTTAAATTTTTCGTTAATTTGTGAAAAAATTACGCAGTAATGCTTTCGTCTTGTAAGTAATTTTTGTGCTACGTTACGTAAAATTTGCAAAAAAGTTGACGATTTCGACGTAGTCGTTAGCCCAGAGGCGTTGCCTATACATGGATAAATAATAATAATAATAATAATCATAATTACACTCTGTTATAAATATGTAAAAATTATAAATATTAGGATTTTTTAAAAAGTTTTTTAAATTTTCACATTTGCACACATTTTCTTCACACGAGGAAGTTATACTAAGTGTAGAAAGTAAGTTAAAAACAAATATCCCCTCTGATATAAAATATCAAAAGGGACATTTATAATTAATTACTAGTTAGCACCATTAGACATATTTTGTTCGTATTGTTGAATCATTTTTTTAACCATTTGACCACCAACAGAACCTGCTTCTTTAGAAGTTAAATGTCCGTTGTAACCATCTTTTAGGTTTACACCAACTTCTTGTGCTGCTTCCATTTTATATTTTTTAAGTGCTTCTTTAGCATTAGGAACCATAGCCATAATACTGTACCTCCTTTTGTTATTGTAGCTTATCAATATTGACTTGCCACTTGATTATATTGTGTGCCAAAGTTTTTTTGATATACTAAAAAAATAAAAAAAATAATTGTTAAAATATTCATTTACTATTTTATAACTATCTGTAATAATACTTGCATTTTTAAATGATGTGTGTTAGACTTTTATAGATATGAAAAGGAAGGTAATATACAAAATGAAACTAAAAAAATTAACAGCACTAGCATTATCTAGCATGCTTTGCTTATCAATGCTAGCAGGTTGTGGCTCTGAAACAAATGAAAATCTACATGATTCTACTCAAACAGACACCCCAAATACAGATCAACCTACATCTACAACAGGCTCGAAATTATATACATCTATTCTTTCTGAAACTGGAATAAGTAGTACATCTTTAGAAATTGCACAAAATAATCCTGAAATAGCTTTTACTTTTGATGGTGGTGAAATATCAGTTGATATGTTTGCTTGTGCTATGGTTAATGCATTTTTAACACTTGAAAGCAACTACGTTTCACAGCTTGCATATTTTGGTATAGAAGCTACTGATTTTGATAAAGAAACTTTTTATGATGAAGCTTACGAACTTGCTATTAGTTATATGTTAGAAGATATTGCTATAGATATGATTTTAACAGAAAATGAATACTATTTGTCTGGTGATTTGCTTGATACTATAGATGAATACATGGTATATGCAAATGCTGATGAAACTTTCTCTGAGCAACTTAAATCTTGGGGAATATCAACAGAAGGTTTTATGAATGCACAATATCGTACTTTTGGATTTGAAGAATATGCTTATGAGCAATTTTTAAAAGATGATGACGAACGTTATCAAATGTATGTAGATGAGTTTATTAAAGCAAAACATCTTTTAGTAGCTTTTACAGATTTTAACGCAGATGGCACTCCAACAACTGAAGCTTACGATACTGCTCTTACAAAAATTACTGATATTTATAATATGACAGAAACTACTGATTTTAGCGAATTAGTTTTAGAATATAATGAAGATTATGATCAACCATACTCAGGATATGCTTTTATCCGTGGTTACATGGTAGAACCTTTTGAAACTGCTGCTCTTGCTCTTGAGCCAGGTGAAATTTCTGATATAGTAGAAACTTCTTATGGTTTTCACATAATCCAAGGCGTGGAAGCAAGCGAACAACATTATTATCAAAACATCGAAACTATCGAATATATAGAAATGCTTAATTTCTATGAATTTACAAGTGATTTATTATATACACTTGTTGATGAATTAGCATTAACAATAGAGCCAACAGATTTCTTTACAGAAACAATTACTGTAGACAACTACATAGATTACGTTGTCACTGATTAATATTTGCCTTAAATAAAAAAAATAAATTTTGCCCAAGCACATAAGAAACCAAGTTATTATATAACTTGGTTTTTTGTGCCTAAAAATAGGGGTTTTATGTGTAAAAAAATTTTATTTATAACTTGTATTAATTAAATTAATGTAGTTTGTTTTGGCAATCTCTGTTAGGTGTTACTTTTTATTTGTGCTAATTAAGTTTATCACTTAAAGTAATATTTTTTCTTTTAACACTCGCTATTTGGTGTTACTTTCAATTTTTGCCAGTTAAAATTTATTAATTAAAGTTATGTTTTTATTTTGATACTCGCCGTTTGGCAGTTCTTGGGTTGCCAAGAACTCAATCAAAAAACTTTTAGAAAAGTTTTAACAAAACAAAGTAAAGGTTTATTTTAGGTCTTGACAGTTCGGTGGTGGCATAATTTTAAGACTTTGAGTTTTAGACTACGCTATCGCTCATGCAAATTTATGTAAAAACTTTAAGTTTCAGTCAAAAAGCACCTAATCTACCATTGAGCTTTTTTATGCGAAAAAATATGCCTGCAAGGTTTCCACCTCTGCACAGATTAAAACAACGCATATTGAAGATAAACGGAATGCTAGGTGTTTTTTCGTCTGTAAAAAGCAAATTTTATGTAATATAGCACGAGCGATAGCGTGGTCTAAAATGCAAAGTCTTAAAATCACTTTACACCGAACTGTCAAAACCTAAATCAACCCACTTCTTTGTTTTGTTAAAACTTTTCTAAAAGTTTTTCGCTTGAGTTCTTGGCGACCCAAGAACTGCCAAACGGCGAGTGTCAAAGAAAAAAATACTACTTTTAGTAAAAAAATTTACTGGTACAAGTTATAAAGTAAGAAACTCCAAACGGCGAGTGTCAAAATAAAAAACAATACTTTAAGTAAAAAAATTAATTAGTACGAGTTGAAAAAACGTTATTTTATTTAATGTAAGTATGTATTTATAGATAAAAACAAAAACCTTGCACAAATCGATGTGCAAGGCAATTTTTATATTCCGAAAAATTCTTTTCCGTTATTATAGGTAATTTCTAAAACTTTTTCATACGAAATACCCTTTATTTCGGAAATTTTTTCAGCAATTAAATTTATATATCTGCTATCGTTCCGTTTGCCTCTGTGTGGCACTGGAGATAAGTAAGGACAGTCCGTTTCGAGCATTATTGCCTCAAGTGGCAGAAAATCTATAACTTCTTGCGAAACTCTCGCATTTTTAAATGTTAAAGCACCACCAAAAGACATTTTATAGCCTTTTTTTAGTAAAATTTCTGCATATTCTGGTGATCCAGAATAACAATGATACACTAATTTTTCAGGCGAATGCGTGTTTATTACATCAAGGCAGTCTTTGTGTGCATCTCTATCGTGAATAACCACTGGAAGCGAAAGTTCGTTTGCTATTTGCAGTTGCTTTGCAAAAACTTCTTTTTGAATTTCACGAGGCGAATTATCGTAATAATAATCTAAGCCAATCTCCCCAATCGCTAAAACTTTTTCGTGTTTTGCCATTTCTTTTAGCATATCAATGTGCTTTTCTTCAAATTCTTTTGCAGAATGTGGGTGAAAACCAACTGTAGCATACAAAAAATCATATTTTTCTGCTAATTTTATAGAATTTATAGACGTTTTTTCGTCGCAACCTATATTTACAACTAAATTAACATCGTGATTTTTAAGGTCATTTAAAACATCTTCTCGGTCTATGTCAAATTTTTCATCATAATAGTGTGCGTGAGTATCAAAAATCATAATTCACCTACGAAATTTTCATTCCAGATGGAATATTGTCGTCTAAAATTAATAATTTGCAGGTTTCATCTGGTAAATTTGCAGATAAAAGCATTCCTTCTGACATTTGTCCCATCATTTTACGAGGGGCTAAATTTGAAACAATAAGCACAGTTTTACCTATTAATTCTGCTGGATTATGCCATTTTGCAATCCCTGAAAGTATTTGGCGTTCGTTTCCACCTACATCAAGCTTAAAATTTAAAAGTTTATCCGATTTTGGAACAGGTTCACAGCTTAAAACTTTTGCAGTTAACATTTCTACTTTTGTAAAATCGTCAAACACAATTTCTGGTGTTTTTGGCTCTTCAACAACCACAGGAGCTTTTTTTGCTTCGATTTCTTCGAGTTTTTTTGCCATATCTAATCTTTCGAATAAAATTTCGGCAGTTGATAATTTATGACCATCTTTTATTCCACCAAATTTTGTGATACTCTCAAAACCATCATTTGGCATATTAAGTTGGCTTAATATTTTTTTAGAAGTTTCTGGAAGATAAGCCTCAATTAATATCGCAGAAACTCGAATACATTCAAGTAAATTATATAAAACTGTGCGAAGTTTATCAGCGTTTTCTTCATCTTTTGCTAAAGTCCAAGGTGTCGTTTCGTCTATATATTTATTTGAGCGACGTAACAGTGCAAAAATTTCATCAATAGCATCTGCAACACGCAAACTTTCCATTTTTTCACGAACACGAGAATGAGTGCTTTCGCACATTGCTATAAGCTCTGCATCAAATTCTGTTGCTACATTAGGATTTGTAACCACGCCGTCAAAGTATTTATGGCTCATTGTTATAGTTCTATTAACTAAATTTCCTAAAACGTTTGCTAAATCTGAGTTAATTCTCTCAATTAACAGTTCATAAGTAATTACACCATCATTTGCAAACGGAATTTCATGCAAAACAAAATAACGAATAGCATCTACAGAAAATTCTTCTACTAAATCATCAGCATAAAGCACATTACCAACAGATTTTGACATTTTTCCATCGCCAACCATAAGCCAAGGGTGACCAAAAACTTGTTTAGGAAGTTCTTCGCCTAATGCCATTAACACGATTGGCCAATAAATTGTATGGAAACGCAAAATATCTTTGCCGATTAGATGAACATCACAAGGCCAATATTTTTTGTATAAATCACCGTGATTTCCGTCAATGTCATAGTCTAAAAACGTAATATAATTTGATAGTGCATCTATCCAAACATATACAACGTGACCTTCGTCTATAGTAACTGGAATACCCCAATTAAAAGATGTACGAGAAACGCACAAATCTTGCAAACCTGGTTTTAAAAAGTTATTTACCATTTCGTTTTTACGAGATTCTGGTTGAATAAACTGAGGATTTTCTTCTATATGTTTCATTAAACGATCGGCATAATTGCTCATTTTAAGGAAATATGCTTCTTCTTTTGCATCATTTACATCACGAGAGCAGTCTGGACATTTTCCGTCTACTAGCTGACTATCGGTAAAAAATGATTCGCAAGGTGTGCAATATTTGCCTTCGTATGAACCTTTGTAAATATCGCCTTGTTCGTATAGTTTTTTAAAGATTTGTTGCACTTTTTCTTTATGAACAGCATCTGTAGTTCTAACAAATTTATCATAAGAAGTATTCATTAAGTCCCAAATACGCTTAATTTCGCCAGCTACACCATCAACAAAAGCTTGTGGAGTTACACCTGCGTCAGCAGATTTTTCTTGAATTTTTTGACCATGCTCGTCTGTACCAGTTTGAAAATAAACATCAAACCCATCTGCACGTTTATATCGTGCGATAGCATCAGCTAAAACGATTTCATAGGTATTTCCGATATGTGGTTTACCAGAAGTATAAGCGATTGCTGTACTTATATAATAATTTTTCTTACTCATTAAATTCTCCTTTGTTATTTACGTTATTTGGTAAAAGATTGCTGTTGTTTTTTGTTGTATAATAAACTAAAGTTATTGATAAATATATATAAAAAATAAAAATCGAAATACCTAGCGTAAAATTAGCTAATGTAAATCCTAAAAAACAAGGAAAGAAAAACGATATTCCTAAATTTGAAAGTTCGGAAGATTTTTTATAAAAAATAGTTTTTAAATCATAATAAAGTTTTTTGCGAGAAAATTCTGAATCATCAAAGTTTAAAATACAAATATTTTCAAAAATTAATACATGTATATATGCTCCGAGTGCTTTAAACATAATATAAAGTGTTACGCCATACAACGGTACTAGAAAAATTAATCCTAAAGTTTGGTTATATAAAAAAATCATTTCTGAAGCAAATAAAACCAATGATATTATAAATATATACGGTAAAAGTTTTATTAAAAAAGCAAGCCAAATAGTTCCAAATAGAGCAAAAGTACGAAAAATACGATTTATTGAACTATAATTAAAAAACAAATTATTTATACTAGATGTTTTTTCAAAATACATATTAAGAATAATTTTCATGCTAGATATTGTTATAGGATAAAATATTAGTTGAACAAGAACTGATAAGCATTGAATTAAACCTTGGTTCCAAACTATTTCTGTAAACTGCTCTATTGTTAGTGTTTCTGTAAAAACTTCTAAAGGGAAAAAAGATGCGATATAATAATTACAAAAAACAATAGGCATACCAGCAATTAAAATAATCGTTAGTATTGTTCCGAAATTCTGTCTAAGTGTGTCTGTTGCAACTTCTTTCGCCTCTTGCATTAATTTAAGGTTCATTTTTTCTCCTTTATAATAAATCAGGGTCTATGCCTGCGTATTGTTTGTTTTCTAAAGGTTTTTGATATGTATCTCGTTCTTCCCTTAAAAAAGCATTTCTATACACACATCAAAAAATTATAAATATATTTTGACAATAAAAATGTATTTTAGTGCATTTTGTTAATAAATTACATAAATGCATTGAATTTCAGATTAGTGTAAAGTGAAAACACTTTACATATGTTTTTTGATATAATTACAGAAAATTAAACATTAAATCTAAATAAAATTACATCTCCATCTTGAACAACATATTCTTTGCCCTCTAAACGAACTAATCCTTTTTCTTTTGCTGATACCATAGAGCCACTTTCGACTAAAGCATCAAAAGATACGATTTCTGCACGAATAAATCCACGTTCAAAGTCTGTGTGAATTTTTCCAGCTGCTCCTGGTGCTTTCGTTCCACGAGTAATTGTCCATGCACGAGTTTCTTCAGGACCTGCTGTTAAATAAGATATTAAACCTAAAAGATGGTAACAAACTTTTATTAAACGGTCAAGACCAGACTCGTTTAGCCCAATTTCTTCTAAAAACATTAATTTTTCGTCATCTTCAAGGTCAGAAATTTCTTGTTCTAGCTTTGCACAGATAGGTAAAACTTCTGATTTTTGATTTTTTGCATATTCTATAACTTTTTCGAAGCGTTCGCTTGTTCCAGAAGAAAATCCCATTTCGTCCATATTAGCAGCAAAAATTATAGGTTTTGCAGATAAAAGGTCGATACTATCAATTAATTCTGCATTTTCTTCGTATTCTGGGAAGACTTTCGCCATTTTTCCATCTGTTAAATGTTCTAGTAGTTTTTCTAAGATAACTAATTCGTTAGCTAAATTTTTATCCGATTTCATGCCTTTTTTTGTTTTGTCTATGCGACGTTCAAGCATTTCTATGTCAGAAAAAATTAGTTCTAGATTTATAATTTCTATGTCACGGATAGGGTCAACACTGCCCTCTACGTGAATAATATTTGGGTCTTCAAAGCAACGAACAACATGAACTATAGCGTCTACTTGACGAATATGTGATAAGAATTTATTTCCTAAACCCTCGCCTTTAGATGCACCCTCTACTAGACCTGCAATATCTACAAATTCTACAACTGCTGGCAGAATTTTTTTCGAGCTATATATTTTAGCAAGCGTACCTAGTCTTTCGTCAGGAACAGTAACCATTCCTACGTTCGGTTCTATTGTGCAAAAAGGGTAGTTTGCAGATTCTGCACCTGCGTTTGTAATTGCGTTAAATAGGGTACTTTTACCAACATTCGGTAAACCAACTATACCAAGTTTCATTATATTTATCCTCCAAAAGTTTTATTATTAAAGTATAATCTCGTAGTTTAAGCTATCAATTTTTTCTAAAAATTTTAACTATCATAGCTACGAAAAAAGACCTATATTTTTAAGTTCTCGCTTATAGTTATTTTAACATAAACAAGCTTTTTTTTCAATGTTTTTATGATTTTTTGTAAAAATATTTTACAAAAAATCATAAAAACATTGAAAAAAAA
>JAWXUO010000029.1:0-26825 GCA_044426355.1 Clostridia bacterium
TGCAAAATTCTAAATCAGAAAAGTCAGCTGGGAAATCTTCAATTCGCTTACCTTTAAAATCGTAAGCTACGCAAACTTTTAGTTTGTCTATGCCACAAAGTGGGTCGATTTTGTTTATAACCATTTCAGTAAGTCCGTTTACACGAACGCAATAACGAGCGATAACAGCATCAAACCAGCCAGTTCTACGAGGTCTGCCTGTTGTCGTTCCAAATTCATACCCTGCAGTGCGAATTTTTTCGCCAACATCATCAAAAAGTTCTGTTGGAAATGGTCCTTTACCCACACGAGTTGTATATGCTTTTGCAATACCCATAACTTCGTCTATTGCAGTAGGGCCAACACCAGAACCTATAGCACAACCACCAGAAACTGGGTGTGAAGAAGTTACATAAGGGTAAGTTCCCATGTCAAGGTCAAGCAATGTTCCTTGTGCACCTTCAAAAAGTACGTTTTGGTTTGCTTTTATTGCATTATAAACTAAAATTGTAGTGTCTTGAACATAAGCAGAAATTCTTTTCGCTAAAGGTCGATATTCTTCTATAACAGCGTTTACATCTACAGGTTCGCCACCATAAACACCAGTGATTACTTTGTTTTTTCTTTCGCAAGCAGATTTTAAAACTTCTTCGAAACGGTCAGGGTTTATAAAATCGTGCATACGAATACCTATGCGTTCAGATTTATCCATGTAACATGGTCCGATACCTTTTTTTGTAGTACCAATATCATCAGAACCACGAGCTTTTTCAGAAAGAGCATCAAGTTCTAAATGCCATGGTAAAATTACATGACAACGAGCATCTATATATAGTTTATCCATACAAATACCTTGTACGATTAAACCATCAATTTCGCCTAAAACAACACGAGGGTCTACAACAACACCTGCACCGATAATATTTACGCAGTCTTTATATAGTATACCAGAAGGTATAACGTGTAATTTGTAAGTAACATCGTCTACAACAACGGTGTGACCTGCATTATTACCACCTTGAGAACGTACAACCAAATCAGCTTTGCTCGCAAGAATATCTATATATTTACCTTTTCCCTCGTCACCCCATTGAGCACCAAGAATAACTTTTCCAGACATAAAAACAGCCCCTTTCAACTAAGCATAAAACAAAATATATGTTTAATAAAGTATATTATACTATAAAATAGCACTTATAGAAATAGTATAACAGAAAAAAATATATTTTTCAAGTAAAATAAATATAAAAAATATGTTTACAAATAATAAATTTTATGATATTATAATTTAGTAATGTACCTACGCTCAGTTTAAGGATACAAGTTTTGTAAAGCAAAACATCACCAAACCTTTCTCAAGGCACAGGCACAAAATATATTTATGAGGTGAAAGAAATGATTAGAAAAGACGACAAAACACAAGTAATAGATGCTAACCGTACGCATCCTACAGACACAGGTTCTCCAGAAGTTCAAATTGCTATCTTAACAGCTAGAATTAACGAACTTACAGAGCACTTAAAAATTCATAAAAAAGATAACCACTCTCGTCGTGGACTTTTAAAAATGGTTGGTAAACGCCGTAGTTTATTAAACTATCTTATGAAAAAAGACATTGAAAGATACCGTGCAATTATTGCAAAACTTGGTATTCGTAAATAATTTTAACAAATTTAGGGAAGGCTTAGGCTTTCCCTATTTGTAATAATATGATTTTTAATCAAAAATGAGATGTTACGCATCAGCAGTTGAAAATAGTTTTAAAAATAACAAAATTATTGCTATTTTCAAGTGCTTTATGCTAATATCTCTAAAAATAAAATTTTGGAGGAATGAAAATGGCAACACATATGAATTTTGACGGTGTCAAAACTTATGAAACTACTTTAGCAGGTAGACCACTTATTATCGAAACAGGAAAAATTGCAGGGCTTGCAAATGGCTCATGTACAGTACGTTACGGCGATACTTATGTATTAGTTACAGCTACTGCATCTACAAAACCACGTGATGGAATCGACTTTTTTCCACTTTCTGTAGACTTTGAAGAAAGAATGTATGCAGTAGGTAGAATTCCAGGAAGTTTTAATCGTCGTGAGGGACGTGCTGGCGAACGTGCAACTCTTGCATCTCGTTTAATCGACCGTCCTATGCGTCCTTTATTTCCGGACGACATGAGAAACGACGTTGCAATTATGGTAACTGTTATGTCTACAGACTATGACAACGCACCAGAAATTGCAGGTATGATTGGTGCTTGCGTATCAGTTGCAATATCTGACATACCTTTCCCACAAAATATGGCAGGGGTAAATGTTGGTTTAATCAACGGAAAACCAGTTATAAACCCAACATCTTCTGAGCGTGAAGAATCACAAATGTTAGTTACGGTTGCAGGTACTGCGAAAAAAATCGTAATGATTGAAGCTCAAGCAGACCAAGTTCCAGATGATGTTGTGTATGAATCAATCTTATTTGCACACGAAGAAATTAAAAAATTAGTTGCATTTATTGACAATATTCAAGCTGAAATTGGAAAAGAAAAATTCACTTATGAAAGCCACGAATTAAACCCTGAGTTTTATGCTTTAGTAAAAGATTTATGCTATGATGACATAAAACACGCTTTAGACACAGATGATAAAAATATTCGTGATGCTCGCATGAAAGAAGTAGATGCTAAAATTAAAGAAAAATATCCAGAAGAATATGAAGAAAATAAAGGTATTTTAGGAGAATTATTCTATAAAATGCAAAAATCAATCGTTCGTGCATGGTTACTAGAAGGTAAACGTGTTGATGGACGTGGTATGGAAGAAGTTCGTCCTTTAGCTGCAGAAGTAGGAATTGTTCCTCGTATGCACGGTACAGGTTTATTCACTCGTGGACAAACTCAAGTATTATCTGTTGCAACTTTAGGTACGTTATCAGACGCTCAAAAACTAGATACAATCTACGAAGATGAAGCTAAAAGATACATGCACCACTATAATTTCCCACCATATTCTGTAGGCGAAGCACGTCCTGTTCGTGGTCCAGGTCGTCGTGAAATTGGTCATGGTGCATTAGCAGAAAAAGCTTTAGAAGCAGTTATTCCAGATGTAGCTGATTTCCCTTATTCAATTCGTGTAGTGTCTGAAATTGTATCTTCAAATGGTTCAACTTCTCAAGGCTCAATCTGTGGGTCAACACTAGCACTTATGGACGCAGGTGTTCCACTAAAAGCTCCAGTATCTGGTATTTCTTGTGGTTTAATAACTGAAGAAAATGGCGAATTTACAACATTTACAGATATTCAAGGTATCGAAGATTTCTATGGCGACATGGACTTTAAAGTAGGTGGTACACACAAAGGTGTAACAGCTATCCAAGTTGATATTAAGACAGATGGTTTATCAAACGAAGTTATAAAAGAAGCTTTTGACAAATGTTTAAAAGCACGTCTTATGATTTTAGACGAAATTATGTTACCTGTAATTCCAGCACCTCGTGAAGAACTTTCACCATATGCTCCGAAAATGATGTCTATTAAAATTCACCCAGATAAAATTCGTGAAGTTATCGGTAAAGGTGGTAGCGTAATTCAAGCTATTACTGCAGAATCTGGTGCTAAAATCGAAATTGATGATGATGGTAATGTTGTTATCTCTGCTGTGAATGGTGCTTGCTGTGAAGTAGCGAAAAAAATGATAGAAGATATTGTTCGTGAACCAGAAGTTGGAATGACATATAGTGCAAAAGTTATGAAAATTATTGAAATTGGTGCTTTTGTAGAGTTTTTACCAGGCAAACAAGGAATGGTTCATATCTCAAATCTAGCAAACGAAAGAGTAGCTAAGGTTGATGATGTTGTAACTGTTGGCGATATGGTTCGTGTTAAACTTATGAAAATAGACGATAAAGGAAGATTAAATCTTTCTATTAAAGACGCTGAATAAAAAATTAAACTGCCGTAAGATTTTAAACTTACGGCAGTTTTTTTATGTGTTAAATTAATTTTATTTTAAAAACATAGTTTCTACTAAATTTATTCCAGTCGTTGTTTTAAAAATTTCGTTTTTTACGTGGTTTATGCTGTAGATATTTGAATTATCTTCATAAAAATTAACTAAAAAGTCGGCTTCTACTAGAATTTGATAATCATCGCCCGATATATTATCATAAGTGTGGTGATGTCCCACGAGAAAACAAACTCGGTCTATAATTTTTTTGTCAAATCCAAGTTCAGATAGAATGGTTTCAGCCTCAAATGGACCGTATTCTTCTTGCAATTTTCCGTTACAATTTCCGAATTTTGCTTCGGCAGGTTTTATACCAATGTCATGAACTAATGCCGTGATTTCTAAAATTTCTAAAGTTTTAGTAGGAATATCTTCTGAAATGCCAATATATCGTGCAAAACTATGTACTTTTATAAAATGTTGAATACGACGAGGGTCATTTTCGTAAAAATTAATCATTTTTTGCATTACTTTATTTATCATAAAAAGCTCCTTTAAAAAGAAAAACCCAAAGCCTAAACTTTGGGTTTAATGAACTAGATTTTTTCTCTAAGTTTTGCTGCTTTACCAACACGATCACGTAAGTAGTAAAGTTTAGCACGACGTACTCTACCATGTTTTACAACTTCGAATTTTGCAACGTTTGGCGAGTGAAGTAAAAAGATTTTTTCTACACCTACACCGTAAGAAAGACGACGAACTGTAACAGTTCTGTTAATTCCACCGTGTTTCATAGCAATTATGATACCTTCGAAAATTTGAATTCTTTCTCTTGTTCCTTCTTTGATTTTCGCATGAACTTTTACAGTATCACCGATAGCAAGTACAGGAAGGTCAGCTTTTAAGTGTTGTTCAGATAAAATTTTAACTAAATCCATTTTGTTCTCCTTCATATCTAAGACATTCATATATCGCCCTTTGCAACCAGAGGAATATCCGTTATCTAAATTATTATATCATATAGAAATACCAAAATCAAGTATTTTTTCAAAAAAACTAAAAATTTTACGTGAAAATTTTAGCCATATCATTAGGTAATTCTTGCGTAAAAGTCATGTTATTTTTCGTTATAGGGTGCAAAAAAGAAAGTTTATGCGAGTGCAAAGCTTGACGTTCAATCATGCTACAGTCAGGATTATATAAAAAATCTCCGATTAATGGAAAATTTATGTGCTTTAGATGGACACGGATTTGGTGCGTCCTGCCAGTTTCTAAATTTAGTGATATTAGCGAGTGGTTGTTTTTAAACTGAATTTTTTTATAATTTGTAATAGCAGTTTGACCTCTTTCAAAGTCAACAACACGCTCGATAGTACTATCAAAAACTCTAGCTATAGAGGCATTAATCCTACCGAAATCTGGTGAAATATCGCCTTTGCAAATAGCTAAATATTCACGTTTTATTTCATTATTTGCAACCATATTTGACAAAATTGATGCAGAAAGTTTATTTTTTGCAACGATTAATAACCCACTAGTTTGTCTGTCAAGTCGGTTTATGCAACGAAAAGTAAAATCTTTGCCTAGAAAATACTTAGAAAGTCCATTTGCAAGGCTATCTTCGAAATGCCCTTGAGATGGGTGGACAGGAACGAAAGCCTGCTTGTTTATCACTAAAATATCATCGTCTTCAAAGACAATATCAACAAAAATATCACGAGGCACGATATTTTCTGATGGTTTTTCGTCTAAAATTTTTATTAAAAGTGTTTCGCCTATTTTTAATTTGTGCGTAGTAAAAGCTAAAACGCCATTAACAGTAATTCCGTTTTCGGTACGTTTTAAAAGTGAAATAATTTTCGATTGATACTGATTTTTTCGTAAAAATCGTTCGATAGTTTGTTCGTCATCGGTATTTTCGATGAAATATTCTAAAATTCTAGTCATTAAGCACCATTTCGTTTAGTAACAAGGTCTATATCTGCTCGTGTTAAAGCTTTTATTTGGATACTTACAAAGAAATATGATACAGCTGATATACAAATTGTTAAAAAAGTTGATACAGAAGCACCTAAAAAAGGCACTAAAATAAGAAGTTTGTAGCTTAAAATTGTTATTACACCCATAATAAGTGATGCTATCATAGGTCGCATTAAGCTTTCTTTTAGATATATTTTGCAATTAGTGTATTTTTTAATGTAATATGAATTTATAGAAAGTATAATTAGGTAGCAAATAGTTGTAGATATAGGTGCACCTAAAATTGCGATAGTCGGAATTGCTATTAAAATATAATTTAAAATTAATTTTACAACACTACCTATAAGCATTGAATAAATCGGTAGATTTATTTTGCCTGTTGACTGCAAAATTATAGTAGTAAACGATGAAAGAGTAGTCAAAATTACAGTAAAACCTAAAACTGCAAGTAGTGGTGTAGCTATTGCTACTTCGTCTGGTCTTGATGGATAAAGCATAGATAAAATTGGTCCAGGGATTGCCATAAGTCCTATTGCACACGGAAATGTGAATAAAACGATTACTTTTAGCGATTTGTTGATAGTTTTTTCTAAACTCGCAAAGTCACCTAACGCATAAGCACCAGAAATTAGGGGAATTAAAGAAATATTTACCGAAGTTATTATAGATGGTGGTAAATTAAAAATTGTATAGGCATATCCTTTATATGAGCCGTAGGAAAACTCTGCTAGTTGCTCGGAAACTCCAGAGGCTATCATTCGATTCATGATTAAAAATAAGTCTAAAAATCCAGTTAGGTTCACGATTAACGAACCTATCGTGATAGGTACTACGATTTTAATTAAATCTTTAAAAATTTGTTTAGAAGACCTACAAGTTGTATTAGAATTTTTATTTCGTAAAACCTTTTGTCTATTTGTCTTCGAATTATAAATTAAAATTAGTAATATAACAGCGACAAGTGTACTAAAGGTAGTACCCAAAATTGCACCAGCTGATAAAATTTCTGCATCATAACCTAAGTTTACAAGCACGATTGTAATGCCGATACCTATAAAAAATTTGGAAAACCCCTCTAAAATTTGTGTTAGTGCAGTAGGATTCATATTGTTCATACCTTGGAAATATCCACGGTAAATTGCTATTATTGAAAAGAAAAATACCGAGGGCGACAGAGCTTTTATGCTAAGTGCTGAAAGAGGTATTTCTATAAAATTTGCAAAGGCATCTGCTCCAAAAAACATGAGTAATGAACCTAAAAAACCAAAGCTTACAAAAGAAATTAAAGCAATATTAAAAATTTTTTCCATCTCAGAAAATCTACGAAGTGCGTAACTTTCAGAAACCATTTTTGAAACAGCAACAGGAAGTCCAGCAGTAGAAAAAGCAAGAAGTAGCAGGTAGATGTCAAAAGCAGCTGTAAAGTATGCCATGCCATCTCCAGAAAGTAAGTTTCCGAGTGGGATTTTATATATAACACCAATAAATTTAACGATAAAATTTGCTATAACTAAAATTACAGCACCTTTTAAAAAAGAATTTTTCATAGTTCACTCCTTTTAAGCATATCATTAATATTATACATTAAATTGTAAAAAAATACAATAGCTACCAAAATAAAATATATGGTAGCTAAGTCGTATTAAATTATATAATGTGAAAATTCGTTCATTACAAATTCGCAAATTGACATAATGAATTTTAAATCACGGTATATGTCGCTTTCTGTGCTATCATAAAGTTTTTTCTGCTCGTTTAAAAATGTTATAACACTCTCAAATTCATCTTTAAAAACAAATTTTTCAAATTCGTCTTTTTTAAGCAATCTTTCCATCTCACATTCGTATTTAATGTGTAAAATTCCGTGAGAAATACGCAAGTTATACTTGTGTGCGTAACAATAATAGTCACAAATGTAATGAATTAATTCGCCAAGGTGCAAAGCTCTTGCGTTTTTCGAGTTTGAATGTTCAATTTTATATATGCAATTAAAAATATGCATTTGCAAATGAACTTCTCGGTGTGGTTGAGTTCTTCTATCAAAATCTGGCAAAACAGAACCAACAGCAAATATAAATCTCTGTTTTGGTTTAATATGCTTTGAAATTTTTTGTGCAACAACTAAATGGGAAGTTATATTCATATTATATCCTAGATTTTGAAAATACTGTAGTTTTCTTCTGTAGAAACATCGCCAACAGCACAAAAAGACATTTTTTCGTAATTTATAATTTGTTTTGCAAGAGTTTGAACGTCTTCTATAGTAACGCTGTCATATTTTTCTATAATTTCATCAGCTGTTAAAATTTTATTGTGAAACATTAGCGAACGTGCTAGAAAATGCATTCTAGAATTATTACTTTCAAGACCCATTAGAATATTAGCTTTGATTTGCTCTCTTTGACGCAGTAGTTCTTCGAGAGTAATTCCATTTTCGACCATATCGTTTAGCACTTCAAAAATCAGTTTTATAGCTTTATCTTCGGTGTTTTTTGAAAGAGCTACATATATAGAAAAAATTCCTGTGTCTAAATTTGCAGAGTTAAAGCTAGAAATACTATAGCATAAACCGTTTTCCTCACGAACTTTTTGGAAAAGTCGAGAAGACATTCCAGAGCCTAAAAGGCTGTTAAAAACCTGTAAAGCATATCTGTTTTCATCAACAACAGAAAGTCCGTTAAATGAAATACAAAGGTGATTTTGCTCTATATCTTTCTTGATTAGAAGTTTTGTGTTTTTAAAATCAGCACTTTCAAAAGTGTTTTTTCCACCAGATGACACTTGACTGAAAATTTCTTCGATTTTTTGTATATGATTCTCGTCATAACTGCCAGCTACAGATATTATAACATTTTCGCCGATGTAATTTTCTTGCACATATTTATGCATTACTTCAGAATTTATATTTTTTAATGTGTCTACTGTGCCTAAAACAGGCATTCCAAGTGAACTATCCGAGTGGATTTCTCCGTATAATTTTTCAATAACAACATCTTCAGGTTGGTCTTCATACATAGAAATTTCTTCTTCTATAACACTTCTTTCAAGGTCTATATCTTTATCTAAAAAAAGCGAGTTTAAAAACATATCAGAAAGCACATCTATAGCAATATCTAAATGTATATCTAAAGCTTTTGCATAGTAACAAGTACATTCTTTTGTGGTAAAAGCGTTCATTTGCCCACCGATTCCGTCAATTTGCGTTGCAATATCTTTTGCTGTACGTGTTTTAGTACCTTTAAAAAGCATATGTTCTATGAAATGGGAAATTCCGTTAATATGAGATGGCTCGTGCCTAGAGCCGTTTTGCACCCAAATGCCTATCGAACATGACCTAATATTTGTATTTTTTTCAAAAATGATACGAACACCGTTTTTTAATGTTTTTGTCATAAAATCTCCTTAGTTTTAGTTAATTATTATTATGTATCTATATGTGTATATTAAAAATAAAGTTACAATATAAGTTTAACACAAAAAACTAAAAAAGTGAAGTGAAAAAACATTTTTTATTTTAAAAATAAAGGTAAAAACAGAAAAATTTAGTAGATTTATAAATTAGTTTAATAAAAGTGTTGACATAAATTAAGTTATGCTGTATTATCATAATCACACATAACGTGTAGAAAGGAAGGTTTATGGAAATTACAAAACATTTAAGTTTGATAAACTTTACGCAAGGGATAAACAAAGAAAATAAATATATAGTGGTACATTATACTGGAAACAATGGAGATTCGGCGATAAATAATGCTATATATTTTCACTCGGACAACAGAGGAGCATCGGCACACTATTTTGTAGATGAAGATGATATAGTGCAAGTTGTTTTAGATGAGAATATAGGTTGGCACTGTGGAACAACAGGAACGTATAAACATTTTGAGTGTAGAAATGCAAATTCTATAGGAATAGAAATGTGTTCTCGTATAGATGGATATGGAAAATATTACATCAAAGATGAAGTTATAGAAAAAACACAAGAACTAATTCGATATTTGATGAAACTACACAATATACCTTTAGAAAATGTGATACGACACTATGACGTGACAGGAAAAATTTGTCCTGCACCTATGGTGACAGATGAGGAACTTTGGGAGGATTTTATGAGCAATATTGAAAAAAACACAGAACAAGATTTGTCATCTTGGGCAGAAGATGGATATAAATATGTTTTGGAAAATGAAATTTCGGACGGTTTAAATCCAAAAGATAATGTCACACGAGAAGAATTATGGACTATGCTAGAACGTTTTAGCAAAAAAATATAAAAAAAACTGTCATTATTCTATGCAATATAATTATTATATTTGCAAGAATTTGGCAGTTTAATTTTTTATTAAGGCAATTCCTCAAAATTTAACTATTATAGTTATGAGGAGTTGTCTTAAATTCTGTTTAATAAGTTTGATATATAATATAAGCCAGCTCCTACAGCTTGAGAAAAATCACCACTAGAACCTAGTATAATATCGTCACGATTTATAGGGAATGCTGTAAAAGAGTTTACTTCGTCTAAAAGATATTCAATATCATTTTCTTTAAAGTAAGGTGCGATATATCCACTTATAATATATTTTCCATCTATAACAACGCTTAAATTTCGTATAGCTAGTGCTAAATAACGTAAATATTCTTGCCATATGCTAATGCATTTAAGATTATTATATTCGATTTCTTTGAAAAATTCTTTAACAGGCATATTTGCAGTTTGTTCAAGAGCGTTTGCAGAACAATATGTTTCTAAGCAACCTCTTTTAGAACAGTAGCACATAGCTCCATCAGTATTCATGCACAAATGTTCAACGATACCACTACGCATATTGTCCCCATTTTTGATAGCACCATCTACAATGATAGCACCACCTAGATTTCTGTTTAAAAGGAACACAACGCCATTTTGAAGACCTTTGTTTTGCCAAAGTTCGAGATTAGCAGCAGCTTTTGAGTCATGTTCTAAACGGCAAGGATAAGATATAAATTTCTGAAAATCTTCTATATTCATATTAGTGTTTTTAAGTATTTCGCCATAAACTACATAGTCGCCCTCTTTAGAAACAATGCCTTGTGTTGCAATAGATACACCTAGTATATCTTTTAAATTATTTTTTATAATAAAATTGTTTATGTATTCGCTTACCGTTTTACAGTAGTCCTCGCTTGATTTGAAGGGGAAATGTATTATAGCACTTTTAATTATTTTGCCATATAAGTCAATCGCTACAATATGTAGCATATCTTTTAAAATAGCAACTCCGATAGCAATTTTTGCGATAGAATTAATTTCTAAAACATCTGCTTTTCTGCCACCAGTAGATTTGAATGAACCAGTTTTATAAACTAGCCCCTCATCTTCGAGTATTCGTAAATTTTGCGACACAGTAGATAGGCTCATTGACAAGTTTTGCGTTATTTGTTGTTTGCTAGTTGTTTTTTGGTCATATATATAATGATAGACCATACTTTTATTATATTCCTTAACTTTCATAGTTGTCATACTAGTATCTTTCATAGAAAACTCTCACTTTCTTAAGTTTAACTTTAACAGTATTATAATATATAATATATAAAAAATCAACACATAAATAAAAATTTGGCGAAATGCATAAAAATTTTGAAAAAATATTATAAAATATGTATATTGCAATATCTTTTAAAAAAATGTACAATGTACTTATAGATAAGACATAACTAAAAGTCTTATGATTATGATTTTAAACTATAATTTTAGAAAGAGGTAATTATTATGAAAAGTTCAGTATTTTATAGCAAACAAAAACAGCTAGTAGAAAACAGCGAAATGCCAAAATGTGGTGTAGAAGAAGTGTTAATTAATGTAAAAGCTTGTGGGATATGTGGAACAGATGTACATATATATGAAGGAAATCCTGGCTCGGCTGATGTTACAGGACCTATTATACTCGGACATGAATTTTCTGGTATTATCACAGAAATAGGAGCTAATGTTAAAAACTTTAAAGTAGGGGACAGAGTTTGCGTAGACCCTAACTGGTATTGTGGTGGTTGTACACCTTGTAGAGATGGCGATGTTCATTTTTGCGAAAATATGGAAAGTTATGGAGTTACTTTAAACGGTGGTTTTGCAGAATATTGTGCTGTAAATGAAAAAGTTGTATATAAACTTGGCGAAAACACAAATTATGAACAAGGGGCTATGGTAGAACCTTTAGCTTGTTGTGTGCATGGAATTGATATGTGTAATATTAGCGTAGGTAAAAAAGTTGTTGTTATCGGTGGTGGCATGATAGGGTTACTTATGGTGCAACTTGCAAAACTAGAAGGTGCATCGAAAGTTGCGTTGCTAGAACCAGTAGACGTTAAACGTGATATGGGCATTAAAATGGGAGCAGATATTGCGATTGACCCTATAAACCAAGATGTAAAAGCAGTTTTAAAAGAACAAGGCTTTGACAATGTTAATGTTGTTATAGAATGTGTTGGAAGAACACAAACTATAGAACAAGCTATAGACATAGTAGGTTATAAAGGGATAGTTATGATGTTTGGACTTACAGGTCCTGATGATACTATAGCAGTTAAACCGTTTACAGTGTTTAAAAAAGAAATAGAAATAAAATCATCTTTTATAAATCCGTGTACACACAAAAGAGCTATAGATTTAATAGATAATGGTAGAATTGATGTGCTATCTATGATATACTCAGTAGAGGGATTAGATAAATTAGTTGATATTGTTTCAACACCAGCTTTGCGTGCAAATGGTAAATATTTAATAGACCCTTCAAAATAAATAAAAGGAGTACACTATTATGAACGATGTAATTTTTGTAGTTTCCCCAGAAAGATTAATATTATCAGCATTTTTAGGAATAGGATTGCTTTTATTATTAATTATAAAATTTAAATTGCACCCTGTTTTATCACTTTTAGTATCGTCACTATTTATAGGGCTTGGTGCAGGTATGCCATCAACTCTTTTAGCACAAACGGTAGAAGCAGGTGCAGGAAAAACACTTCAAGGAATTGTGCTTTTAATTGGTCTTGGCTCAATGTTTGGAGGAATGCTTGAGGTTTCAGGTGGTGCAAAATGTGTTGCTCAAACTCTTGTAAATAAAGTTGGCGAAAGCAAAGCAGGAATGGCACTAGGAATTACAGGACTTATAGTAGGTACGGCTGTGTTTTTTGAAGCAGGGGTAATGATTTTAATACCTCTTGCGTTTAGCCTTTCTCGTAGGACAAAAAAATCTACTTTATTTTATGCGATACCTTTGCTTGCAGGTTTAGCATCTGGTTTTGCTTTTATTCCACCGTCGGCAGGTTCTATTTTGGTTGCCAATATGATAGGCGTTGATTTAGGTATCATGATTTTAGTTGGTGTGCCAACAGGGGTGTTGTCACTTTTTACAGGTGGTATAATCTGGTCTAAAATTGTCGGTAAAAAAATTCATGCACATATTCCACACAATATGATGGACAGCGACGATGAAGTGGAACTTCCAGAATTTAAAGTGGTTTTGGGTATTATTTTAATACCACTTGTGTTAATACTTTTAAGTACACTTACAAACTATGTTTCGCTACCAGTTTATATAGATGCGATTTTATTGTTTTTTGGAACACCTTTTGTAGCTTTGATTGTAGCTTTAGTTACAGCTATGTTTTTACTTGGTAAAAAACATGGATACACATCAGAGCAAATAAAAAATATCCTAGACAGCTCGCTAAAACCAACGGCTGGTATTTTGCTAGTTATCACTGGTGGAGGGATTATAAGCGAAGTTTTACAGGTTTGTGGAATGGGCGATATAGTAGGCTCGGCTCTCGAGCAAGTAGGGCTTCCTATAATAATAGTAGCGTTTTTAATATCTGCATTAATACGTATTTGTGTGGGTAACGCAATAGTTGCAATGACTATGGCGACAGGGATTTTAATTTCTATGCCAGAAGTTGCTCTTTTATCCCAATTAAACTTAGCAGCACTAGTATTAGCGATAAACGGTGGAGCTACTGCTTTTAGCCATGTTAATGACTCAGGATTTTGGCTTGTTTCGTCGTTGTTGAAAATAGATGAAAAAGACACGTTGAAATCTTGGACTATAATGGAAACTATCATCGGTTTTACAGGTTTGTTTTGTGCTATTTTAATATCTTTAGTAGCATAACTATAAAAACATAAAAAAAGCTGTCGCAGGTAAAAATATCTGCGACAGTTTTTTTATATATTATTAATATCGTTTGAAATATCTGTAAGGTAAGTATCACGGTAGTTTTTGCGTAATTTATGGAAAGCTTTTAGAGCATTTTTTTCGTTTTCAAAAAGACCGAAAACGGTAGGACCACTCCCACTCATCAAAACGCCATTTGGTTTAAAATCTAGTAAAGAATTTTTTATAATATTAATTTCTTTGTGACGTTTAGCAGTAACATCTTCTAAAACATTATACATTCGCTTGCTCATACCAGCTAAGTCTTCGTTTTTAATGCAGTCTATAATGCCTTCGGTGTCAGGTCTATGCTCAATTTTATCTGCGATGATTTCTTTATAAACCCCAGCTGTAGGTACAGAAAAAGGAGGTTTGCACAAAATTACTTTGCAAGGAATAGCAGGTGGCAAAGGGGATAGTTTTTCGCCGATACCCTCAGCGAGCATAGTTCCACCATGGATACAATAAGGAACATCTGCACCCAAAGGTAAGCTTATTTCCATGAGTTCGCTCATAGATAAATTTGTTTTATATAGTTTGTTTAGTGCAATTAAAACACCAGATGCGTTAGTGCTTCCACCTGCAAGACCAGCTGATACAGGAATTTTTTTGTAAATATTAATTTTAACTCCAGTAAATGGAATTTTTGTGTAGCTAAAAAATAGCTCGCAAGCTTTGTAGGCTATGTTTTTGTTATTTGTTGGCACATAAGGAAGATTTGTGGTAAGTTCGATTGTATTTGTGTCGGTAATTATTACATCAACAATATCAGCAAGGCTTAGAGTTTGCATTATCATTTTAACTTCGTGATAGCCATCATCTCGTTTTTGTAGCACATCTAGCGATAAATTTATTTTAGCTCTAGTGTAAATTCTTGTTAAATTCATATTAAAAAGTCCTTTTTAAAATTATTAATTATATTATATACAAAATTTCAAAATAAAACAAGAGAATAATTTTTAAAATAAGAGCAACAATAAAATTAGTGCAAAATATGTTAACAATAAATATGCACTTGAGGAGTTGATTAAATGAAAAATATAGCATTAATTTTAATAGTTATCGGTGCGATAAACTGGGGACTTATAGGTTTTTTTGGGTTTGACCTTGTAGCGTTTATTTTTGGTGGTCAAATGTCTATTTTATCACGAATAATATATGCAGTGGTTGGAGTTTGTGGTGTCGTAACTTCTGTGAATTTAGTTTCGCAGAAAGTGTAGATTAAGGATAAAGCTGGCATCAAAAAAGATGTCAGTTTTATTTTGGCAAAATTCAAAAAATATACCAAAAAAATTTACATTTAATATTGTTATCTTCTTTAAAAAACGTTGACAAGCATTCAAAAATATGATATAATTAATCAATTTGAAATGGGAGGAAATATAGATGTTTAATTTAAAGAAAAAGACAAAATATTTTTTCACGTTTTTATATTTTTATAACAACGACGTTAGCTTTTAAAGGGGTTTTGTTCCCTTTTCTGGTTAACGTTATTTTTTGAGTGAATTTAGGAGGAAGAATTATGTCAATAAACATTTTAATAGACAAAATAAAAGAAAAAAACAATCCTACAGTTGCAGGACTTGATGCAAGACCTGAATATATTCCACAATTTATTCTTGATAAACATGCAGACGAAAAAGACCCTTTAAAAGGACTTGCAAAAGCGATGCTTGAGTTTAATAAAGGTTTAATAGACGCTTTACACGATGTTGTGCCTGCTGTAAAACCACAATCGGCATATTACGAGCTTTTAGGCTATCACGGTGTAAAAACGCTTAAAAAAACTATAGACTACGCTCATAAAAAAGGTATGTACGTTATTGCTGACGTAAAAAGAAACGACATAGGCACAACGGCAACAGCTTATGCTGAAGCGTATCTTGGAAATATCACAGTAGGAAATACTGTATGTACACCTTTTGGTGCTGATTCGGCTACAATAAATGCATATCTAGGAACAGATGGTATAAAACCTTTTGTTGATGTGTGCCGTGAACATCAAAAATCTGTTTTTGTACTTGTTAAAACTTCTAACCCATCTTCTGGAGAGTTTCAAGACAAAATGATGGAAGGTAAACCACTTTACGAGCGAGTTTGCGACCAAATGAATATTTGGGGTGCTGACACTATAGGAAAATATGGATATTCGGAAGTTGGAGCTGTTGTTGGAGCAACGTATCCTGAAGAGCAAAAAGCTATTCGTGCTTTAATTCCTCATGCGTATTTCTTAGTGCCAGGATATGGTGCACAAGGAGCTACAGGAGCTGATATTAAAAACGCATTTAATGCAGATGGACTAGGTGCAATAGTTAATTCTTCAAGAGGAATTATGTGTGCTTGGCAAAAAACTGGAAATATTGGTATTGACTATATGGTAGCATCACGTCAAGAAGCAATTAAAATGCGTGATGATATAGTGGCAAACATTAAATAATAGATTATAAAAAGATAAATTGAAAGTATATTGGGAGGAACTAATGACGAAGGCATATTTAAAACTCGCTTCAGGCGAAATTTTTACAGGATATAGCGTAGGTGCAACTGGTAAAAGTATTGGCGAAGTAGTATTTAATACATCAATGACAGGGTATACAGAGGTTTTAACAGACCCATCATATTTCGGTCAAATTGTTACAATGACTTATCCTTTAATGGGAAATTATGGGGTAAACGAAGAAGATTCTGAAAGCACAAAAGCTTGGGTTTCTGGTTTTATTATGCGTGAATATTGTGAGTTCCCTTCAAATTTTAGAAACGAAGGTTCGTTAGATAGCTATTTGAAATCACAAAATATCATAGGTCTTTATGGTATAGATACAAGACATCTTACGAAAATTATTCGTGAACAAGGTGTTGTAAATGGCGTTATTTATACAGATGGTGTAGAAATAACTGACGAAGACATGAAAAAAGTGTCTGAATATCTTGTAAAAGATGCTGTAAAAACTGTTACTCGTGAAAAATATAAATCTTTAAAAGCAGAAAATGCAAAACACAAAGTAGCACTTTTAGATTTAGGTACAAAATATAATATCGAAAACGAACTTGTAGCACGAGGTTGCGATGTAGATGTGTATTCAGGATATGTAAACCCTGAAGAAATTATAGGTAAATATGATGGGTTTATGCTGTCAAATGGACCTGGTGACCCTGCTGAGAATGTAGAAATTATCGAAAATATTAAAAAATTAATAGAGTCGAACACTCCAATTTTTGGTATTTGCTTAGGACATCAATTATTATCACTTGCTATAGGCTGTAAAACAGAAAAATTAAAATACGGTCATCGTGGTGGTAATCACCCAGTGCTAGATTTAGAACAAGGTAGAACGTATATCACAAGCCAAAATCACGGTTACGCAGTTGTAGAAAATTCTGTTCCAGAAGATAAAGCAAAAGTTTCTCATATTAATCTAAATGATAAAACTGTTGAGGGACTTATTCATAAAAACCACCCTGTATTTTCTGTGCAATATCACCCAGAAGCTTGCCCAGGGCCACAAGATAATGTGTATTTATTTGATAAATTCGTACACATGATGAGCTTGTAATTTATAAAGGAGATTAAAATGCCAAAACGTACAGATATAAAAAGAGTAATGGTTATCGGTTCTGGTCCTATTGTAATAGGACAAGCAGCTGAATTTGACTATGCAGGAACACAAGCTTGTCGTGCCTTAAAAGAAGAAGGCTACGAAGTTATTTTAGTAAACTCAAACCCTGCGACAATTATGACAGATAAAGCTATGGCTGATGAAATTTACATTGAGCCACTAACTTTAGAAAGTCTGCAAACTATTATAAGAAAATCAAAACCAGATAGCGTTTTACCAACACTTGGTGGTCAAACTGGACTAAACCTTGCGATGGAACTTGCAGAAAGTGGATTTTTAAAAGAGCATAATGTAAAACTTTTAGGGGCAAATCCAGAAACTATTCATAAAGCAGAAGACAGACAAGCTTTTAAAGATACGATGGAAAAAATCAACGAACCGATTATTATATCAGATGTTTTCGAAACTGTGCCAGATTGCTTAGATTTTGCAGAAAAAATCGGATATCCTGTAATAGTTCGCCCTGCATATACATTAGGTGGAACTGGTGGGGGTATTGCAGATACTCGTGAAAAACTTTCTGAAATTGCAGAAAGTGGAATTTTGCACTCTCGTGTAAACCAAGTTTTGATAGAAAAATGTATTTCAGGCTGGAAAGAAGTAGAATATGAGGTAATGCGTGATAGTAAAGGCAACGTAATTACTATATGTAATATGGAAAACTTAGATCCAGTTGGTGTTCACACAGGGGATAGTATCGTTGTAGCACCTTCGCAAACATTAGCAGATAAAGAATATCAAATGCTAAGAACATCTGCACTAAATATCATAACAGAACTTGGAATAGAGGGTGGTTGTAATGTACAATTTGCACTTCACCCAACGTCTTTTGAATATGCAGTAATAGAAGTAAACCCTAGGGTTTCTCGTTCGTCGGCTTTAGCATCTAAAGCGACAGGATACCCTATTGCAAAAGTTGCAGCAAAAATTGCTGTAGGTTATGGTTTAGATGAAATTAAAAATGCTGTAACTGGTTCTACTTATGCGTGTTTCGAGCCAACTTTAGACTACTGTGTAGTTAAATTTCCACGCTTTCCTTTTGATAAATTTGTATATGCTACAAAAACTCTAGGAACACAAATGAAAGCTACTGGCGAAGTTATGTCTATTGCGACAAACTTTATGCAAGGGCTTATGAAGTCTGTTCGCTCTATCGAGATGGGATATGACTGCCTTGAGCATAAGCGTTTTACAGTTTTAAAAGACGCAGATGTTTTAAAAGATTTGCACAAAATCGACGAAGAAAGAATTTTCGTAATTGCAGAAGCTTTTCGTCGTGATGTTGCAACTATTGCAGAAATACATGAGATAACTAAAATCGACGATTGGTTCTTAAATTCTATAAAAGTTATTGTAGATATGGAAAAAGTTATTAAAAACGAAGAAATAACTGAAGATATTTACTTAAAAGCTAAAAATTTAGGTTTCTTAGATAGCGTTATAGAACGCATGAGTGAAAAAGCTTTACAAGTTGCAAAAAGATACCCTGTGTATAAAATGGTTGATACTTGTGCAGGCGAATTTGCATCAGAAACACCTTATTATTATTCTACTTTTGATGAAGAAACAGAAACAAAAGCAGATAATGGTAAGAAAAAAGTTATGGTTTTAGGCTCAGGTCCTATTAGAATAGGTCAAGGTATAGAATTTGACTATTGTGGAGTTCACGCAGTTTGGGCTTTGAAAGAAGCAGGATACGAAACTATTTTTGTAAACAATAATCCAGAAACTGTGTCTACAGACTTTGACACATCGGATAGACTATATTTTGAACCATTAACCCCAGAAGACGTAGAAGGTATCATAAATATCGAAAAGCCTGATGGTGTAATCGTAGGTTTTGGTGGACAAACAGCGATAAAACTTGCAAAGCATATGGACAGACTTGGTGTGCCTATTTTAGGAACACAATCCGAAAGTATAGATAAAGCAGAAGACAGAGAAAAATTTGACGAAATTTTAGAAATCTGCGAAATTCCTCGTCCAGCAGGAGATACAGTATTCACTGTAGACGAAGCTTTAAAAATTGCAAATACGCTAGGCTATCCTGTTTTATTACGTCCATCATATGTACTAGGTGGGCAAGGCATGGAAATTGCATATAATGATGACGAAACTCGTGAGTTTATGGGAATAATACTTCGCAATCATCAAGAAAACCCAGTTTTGGTAGATAAATACCTAATGGGTAAAGAAATCGAAGTTGATGCTATTTGCGATGGCGAAAATTTATTAATTCCAGGTATAATGGAACATTTAGAGCGTGCTGGAGTTCACTCGGGCGATAGTATTTCTGTGTACCCTACAGTATCTGTAAGCAAAAAATTAAAGGACGTTATAACAGAATATACAAAACGTTTAGCAAAAGCTTTAAAAGTTGTAGGAATTGTAAATATTCAATTTGTTGTATACGATGATGAAGTATATGTTATAGAGGTAAATCCTCGTTCTTCAAGAACTGTTCCATATATCTCAAAAGTAACTGGAATACCTATGGTTGATATTGCTGTAAAATGTATGATAGGTCAAAAACTAGAAGACTTTGGATATGGCACTGGTCTATACCCAGAAAAAGAGCATTATGCTGTAAAAGTTCCTGTGTTCTCTTTCCAAAAATTGCATAATTTAGACACACAACTAGGACCAGAGATGAAATCTACTGGCGAAGTTTTAGGTGTTTCTAAAGAATTTAGAGAAGCATTATTCAAAGGGCTTTTAGGTGCTGGTTTCCAAATGAAACACAAAGGTGGAGTGCTGTTTTCTATAAAAGATACAGACAAGCAAGAATCTATAGAAATTGCTGACGCTTTCTTGCACTTAGGTTTTGATATTTATGCGACAGCGGGAACTGCAAGCACATTTAATAAAAATATGGTAGCTACAAATGTTGTTCGCAAACTAGGAGAGCCAGCTCCTGATATTATTGATTTAATAGAAAGTGGCAAAATAGATTATGTTGTATCAACATCTCGTGATGGTCGTGACCCTGCTTTAGCATCTGTTGTGATACGTAGAAAATGCGTAGAGCGTTCGATACCTTGTATGACATCAATTGACACAGCAAAAGCACTGATTGATTGCCTAGAGGGCGAAACAGACATTAAAAAATGCGAAATGGTTGATATTAATTTAGTTTAAAGGGGAAAAGTATGATAGAGCTATCTTTGGTAGAAAATATAGAAAAAATATCTAAATATGCATATAAAATAGACTTTAGAAACGCAGAAATGGCAAAAAAAGTGCAAGTTGGACAATTTGTGCATATAAAACTTTCAAACGAATTTTCGCTTCGCAGACCTATTAGTATTTGTGATGTAGTGAGCGATATTATAACGATAATTTTCGAGGTTCGTGGAAAAGGAACACAGTGGTTGTCGAATATCAAAAAAGGTGACGAACTTTCTATTTTAGGACCTCGTGGAAAAGGATTTGATTTATCAAAAGCAGGTGAAAATCCTATGTTTATAGGTGGGGGAATAGGCGTGCCACCCCTGCTATACTCAGCGAAGAATGTTAAAAATTCGACAGCTATTTTAGGATTTAGAAATAGCGATTTTGTAATGCTAGAAGATGAATTTAAAAAAGTTTGCAAAGAAGTTATTATAACAACAGACGATGGTTCATACGGAATGCATGGTTTTGTTACAGATGCACTAAAAGACCAAATAAAAAATGCTACTACAGTTTATGCTTGTGGACCTACACCGATGCTAAAAGCGATTTATAAAATATGCGAAGAAAACAACGTTGCATGTGAAGTATCGCTAGAAGAAAGAATGGCGTGTGGAGTTGGTGCGTGTTTAGTGTGTGCTTGCGAAGTTTATGCGACAACGCAAGGGCTTCCTGTAAAAAAATACAAACACGTTTGTAAAGATGGCCCTGTTTTCAATGCAAGGGAGGTATTTTAATGAATTTAGCTGTAAATATATGTGGTGTAGAACTTAAAAATCCAATTACAACGGCATCTGGAGCTTTTGGCTTTGGACATGAGTATGGTGAGTTTTTCGACTTATCAAAACTTGGTGGAATTGGAGTAAAAGGTTTAACACCAACTGAAAGACAAGGAAATATACCACCTCGTATTGCAGAAACACCACAAGGAATTTTAAATTCTGTAGGATTGCAAAATCCTGGTATAGACGCTTTTATCGAAAAAGAAATACCTTTTTTACGTAAATATGATACAAAAATTATAGCAAATATTTCTGGTAATACTGTAGAAGAATACTGTGGTATGGTAGAAAAAATATCTGACGCAGATGTTGATTTAATAGAGCTTAATATTTCTTGTCCAAACGTAAAAGCAGGGGGTATGGCTTTTGGAACAAACCCTCAAATGGCAGGCGAAGTTGTTCGAGAAGTAAAAAAATATGCTAAAAAACCACTGATAGTTAAGCTTTCGCCGAATGTATCGGACATATCTGCTATCGCAAAATCTGTAGTGTCAGAGGGTGCAGATTCTTTAGCTTTAATCAATACTTTGCTTGGTATGCGAATTGATATTAACAAAAGAAAGCCTATTTTAGGAAATATTATGGGTGGACTTTCAGGTCCTGCTGTGTTTCCTATAGCAGTTCGTATGGTGTATCAAGTTCGACGTGCTGTAGATGTACCTATAATTGGTATGGGTGGAATATCTACAGGAGCAGATGCTATAGAAATGCTAATGGCAGGAGCAGACGCTCTAGCTATAGGTACTGCGTGTTTCGTAGACCCATACGCACCGATTACAATTTTAGAGGAAATTGAGCAATTTATGAAAGAAAATAATATTTCTGACATAAAAGACATAATAAATTCTGTAGAAGTATAAAAATAAACTCATATTTAGTAAATAACTAGATATGAGTTTTAATTTTTTATAAATTTATATTAAGTTCCACAGGACAATGGTCACTACCATAATACTGATTTAATATATCAGCAGAAACTAAATTTTGCTCTAATTTTTTAGAAGCTAGGAAATAATCTATTCTCCAGCCAACGTTTTTATCTCTTGCTTGTCGCATATAAGACCACCAAGAATAATGCTCTATTCTGTCTGGGTAGAAATGTCTATAAGTGTCGATAAAACCAGAAGCTAAAAGTTCTGTCATTTTTTCACGTTCTTCCATAGAAAAACCAGCACTTTTTTTATTAGTTTTAGGGTTTTTAAGGTCAATTTCGTTATGTGCTACATTCAAATCGCCACATATAATAACAGGTTTAGTTTCGTCAAGCATATTTACATAAGCACGAAAATCATCTTCCCATTTCATGCGATAAGGAAGTCTTGCAAGTTCGTTTTGCGAGTTTGGCGTATACACATTTACGAGATAAAAATTTTCAAATTCTAGTGTAATCGTGCGACCTTCGTTATCGTTATTTCCAATATCATAACGCTCTGACAGTGCTTTTTCACGAGTGAAAATTGCAGTACCAGAGTAACCTTTTTTTTCTGCTTGTGCAAAATATTGATGGTAGCCATCTGTTAAAACTTCGGCTTGTCCAATTTGCATTTTTGTTTCTTGAATACAGAAAATATCTGCGTTCATTTCCTTAAAACTTTCTAAAAATCCTTTTGTAATGCACGCTCGTATGCCATTTACATTCCAAGAAATTAATTTCATATATTTGTAGTCCTTTCTACGACAATTGCTCCAACATAGCCTGTAAGCAGACCTGTAATTAGTCCAAAAAATAATAAAACTGGTAAATAATACACAACTTTGTCGCTCGAAAGCATAACAGAAGCTGCGATAATCTGCCCAATATTATGAAAAACACCACCAGTCACGCTAACGCTAATTGGAGATAAAATTTTTGTGCTTTTAGTAATAACCATGCCTAAAAAACTTAAAAAACCACCACATAAACTATAAATTATTGTAACAGGGTGCGAAAAAAGAAACCCTGCAAGCAAAATTCTAAGTAAATTTATACAAAAAGCAGATTTTACACCGAGTTTATATAAAGTAAAAAGCACTACTATGTTTGATAAACCAAGTTTTATGCCAGGTATTGCAAAATTAAAGGGAATTATAGCCTCAACGTAAGATAAAATAAGGCAAAGCGATATTAAAAGGCTATAAGTTGCTACTTTTCTGCTATTATTCATGTTTAAGTCACCATATCTACATCGCTGTATTCACTTTCTAGTTCTAAATATACAATAACTCTGTTTGGAAGACACGCAATTACACCTAAATTTGAAGTTAAAGCGTGGTGTGCAACACAAATTTTATCAGGACAGTCAGCAGATTCCATATACACTTTACCATCTTCTATAACTAATAAATTTGTACCTATATCATTAATTTCTACCTTTTGATTTTCGTGTAAACTATACGTTCCATAAATAATACCATCAGCCTCAACGACAACTTTATCTGTTATATCACTATTTTTATTGCCAAAATACAAAGCAATACTTGAGGCAATACACACACATATAAGCGAGGAAATATAGATAATATCAGCTTTTTTTACATATTTCATTAAATTTCTCCAATGTAAATCATTAGTACTATTTAAACCTACTTTTTGTTTAAAGGTGTTTTGTTTCCGTCACCGTCCATTACATAAGTATTGTCTAAAGTTTGCTTTAAATTATCACGAAAACCTTTTATATAATCAGCACGTAAAGCATCACGTTCAGCAGTTTCTTCGTCTGTTAAACCTTCAGTTTTAGCTTTTTTTGCAAGCTCGTTTATACGAATAATTTTTTCATCTATAGCCATTTTTTACTCCCATTTCTCCCAAATTTCTGGGCAAAAACCAACAGTCGCAAATTTTCCATTACGAACGATTGGTGTTTTAAATAATTTTGGATTTTCTAAAAGTTTAGCCTCTTTTTCTTCGTCATATGCAAGATAGGCTATAAAACTTTTTTCGTATTCTTTTGATTTTTCGTCAACAAGGCACTCAAAACCACCAACGGCACGTTTAACGTTTTGATATTCTCCGTTGCTCATACCAAATTTATCTACTTCGATAAATTGAAATTTTACATTTCGTTCTTTAAAATATCTCTGTGCTTTTTTTGTGTCAAAGCACTTATTTTTTCCAAAAATTTGAATATTCATAATTAACCTCTGTATATTATTTTATCGCCCATAACAGTTGCAATAATTTTACCTTTTAGTGGAATACTCGAAAAAGGAGTATTGCTAGATTTTGAATAAAAATCATCATAAATCATAGTTTCTGCTGTAGAATAGACAACTATTTCGCTTTTGTTTTTAACTTTTAAAGCTTTTTTCTTTAAATTATAAAGTTTTGCAGGTTTTACTGTCATTTTTTCTACAAGTTGCATTAAAGTCATATGCTCACAAAGATTCGTATAACATACAGAAAAAGCAGTTTCAAGCCCTATAATTCCAGATGGACATTGTAAGAATTGACGTGATTTTTCCTCAGTAGAATGTGGTGCGTGGTCTGTCGCAATCATGTCTATAGTACCATCTTTTAAGCCTTTTATTAAAGCTTGTCTATCTTCTTCACGACGTAAAGGTGGGTTCATTTTTGCATTTGCTCCACAAATTTTAAGGTCATCTTCTGTTAATGCAAGATGATGTGGGGTAACTTCTGCGAAAATTTTTGCACCCTGTTTTTTACCAAATTTAATTAAAGCGACACTTTCTTTTGTGCTAATATGTTGGAAATTTACTCGAGCTTTTGTTGATATAGCAAGTGCAATATCACGTGCAACAGCTACAGATTCTGATTCAGGCGTCGCACCTTTTATGCCTAAAAATTCAGCGTAGGCACTTTCAAAATTCACTCCAGGCTCGTGTATAAGGCTCGTGTCTTCTTCGTGTAAACTTATCGGAACGTTAAGTTCTTTTGCGATTTTCATAGCATCATAGCTAGTTTTCGCATCTTTTATATAAATTCCGTCGTCTGTAAAACCAACAGCTCCCATATCACGAAGTTTTTTGAAATCTGTAATATCTCGACCGTTAAAACCAGTAGTAATAGTTGCACATTGTAAAACATTTATAGGTGCTTTTGCGTTTATTTCTAAAATATTTGCAAGGTTTTCTTCGTCATCAATAACAGGATTTGTATTTGCCATACAAACAACGGTAGTAAAACCACCAGCTGCAGCTGACAATGCACCAGTTTCTACGGTTTCTTTATGTTCGCCACCAGGGGTTCTAAAATGCACGTGAGCATCTATAAATCCTGGAGAAACAAAGCAGTTTGTAGCATCAAGTACTTCGCAATCTGCAGTGATATTTTCTGAAATTTCGACGATAATTCCTTTGTCATTTACTAAAATATCAAGTTTTTCTTGTATTTTTGTGTATGGGTCGACAATTGTTCCATTTTTTATGAGTAACATTTTAATCTCCTTTAATTAAGCCAAACGATTATAAAACCTATAAAAAGTATAATTTGCGATATGAAAATTATAGGCAAACCTATCATAAATCTTTTGTGTAGTGTTTTATGGCGAATTGAGTTCATCGTGATATATTCTGCTAAAGCTCCACCCAAAATTGCTAGTGTAAACAGAGTTTTTTCTGGAACTCTACTTTGATTAGTTTCAGCGAATTTTTTATCCAAAATCACAATTATTGGAGTTATAATTGATACAATAATAATAAAACCAACTAAAAGTAAAAACACATCGCCTCGTGTTACTTGGAAAATTACTTCGTCTGCATTTTTAAACATTTATATACCTCATAGTGCATAAAAGCACCATAAAGACTAATCTCTATGGAGCTTTTAAAAAAATAAATTAATTTTTATTTGTCTTTGTTTAATAATTTGATAAGTTCCTCTGAAATACCATATTTTCTAAGGTCGTCATCTGGAAGATGATTATCTATAGGTTCAGGATATTCTAGAGTTTGAGATTCTTGTGGAGGACAGTAAATTTCATCATCAGCAGAAGCGATAGGGTCTGCTGTAAAAGATGTTAATACTTCGTAGTTTTCTATAATTTCTGGAGTTTCTTCCATTTGTGGTACAGAAAAAGCAACGTCTATATCAGGAATTATTAAAGTATCTTCGTCATCAGTATCGAAAGTTTCCATAGTAGGAACTTCGATTTCTTCTTCGATAGTTTCTTCGACTTCCATAGTAGGAACTTCAATTTCTTCTTCGATAGTTTCTTCAACTTCCATAGT
>JAWXUO010000030.1:0-16933 GCA_044426355.1 Clostridia bacterium
GACAAACATATAAGAACGATATTATATAAAACTTTCTCGTAACGGAAGTGTAGTAGAACTTAATGATTTTGAGTTTAAACCAGCTACTTTTATTGATAATGGAGTAGAAGTATATCGTTATGGACTTAATTTTTCAGTAAAAACTATGAGTTTGCTTGAAAAAATAGAATTTACAGCAGAAACAGGTACTATGTATATGAAACTTGTTTGGTGGGGTGTACAAGAACTTTTCTCTGGAAATGTTTCGGTTGATGAGATGGCAGGTCCTGTAGGAATGACGGTGATGATAGGCGAAGCTGCAGAAACTTCGATGACATCTATGTGGAATTTTGTTGCATTTATCTCAATAAACCTTGGTGTTATGAACCTTTTACCACTTCCGGCACTTGATGGGGGCAGACTGTTTTTGATAGGTGTTGAAGCAATAAGAAGAAAGCCACTAAATCCGAAAATCGAGGGTTATGTGCATGGTGCAGGCTTGGCTGTATTGCTAACTTTTATGGTTTATGTAACATTTAATGATATTTTTGTTAAAATTTTAGGTTAAATTTTAGTTATGAGAGTGAAAAAGAAAGAAATTTCGATAGGAAATGTGAAAATTGGTGCAGAAAATCCTATTGTATTGCAATCTATGACGACAACAAATACAGCCGATGCTGTTAAAACTCTAGAACAAATTAACGAGCTATATCTAGCTGGGTGTCAAATTGCACGCGTTGCAGTACCAGATGAGAAATCAGCGTATACTTTAGAAGAAATTTGTGCAAAATCGCCAATACCAGTGGTTGCAGATATACATTTTGACCATAAATTAGCATTAATTTCGGCTGATATGGGTATATCAAAAATTAGAATTAACCCAGGAAATATAGGTCCTGAAAAAAATGTTGAACTTGTAGCAAAAAAATGTTTGGAAAAAAATATTCCTATTCGTATAGGCGTAAATAGTGGCTCGGTTGAAAAAAATATTTTGAAAAAATATGGTGCACCGACACCGGAAGCTTTGGTTGAAAGTGCGTTTTATCATATAAATTTGCTTGAAAAATATGATTTTAAAGATATTTGTGTGTCGATTAAGTCTTCAAATGTGCAAAATATGATGAAATCATATATGTTAATGAGTGAAAAAAGCGATTATCCTCTACATTTAGGGGTTACAGAGGCTGGTACGGAATATATGGGGACTATAAAATCTTCGATTGGAATAGGTGGCTTGCTCGCTTTAGGAATTGGGGATACTATTCGTGTGTCTTTAACTGACGACCCTGTTAAAGAAATTATTGCAGGAAAAGCAATTTTAAAGTCTTTAGGGCTTAATGATACGGGAGTTGATGTTGTTTCTTGTCCTACTTGTGGCAGATGTAACGTTAATTTGATAGAAATTGCGAAAGAAGTAGAGCAAAAAGTTAGCAAAATTAAAGAAAAACTTACGGTAGCTGTGATGGGGTGCGTTGTAAACGGTCCAGGCGAGGCACGTGAGGCAGATTATGGTCTTGCAGGTGGAAATGGCGAGGGAATTATCTTTAAAAAAGGTAAAATAATTAAAAAAGTACCACAAAATGAGGTGGTAGAACAGCTTTTAGATATGATTTATGAAGATATAGGAGAAGTGAATGCTTAGTGAATTATTTCCAAATTTAGTTATTGATAAAGGTTTTGAAAATGCGAATGTCATAGATATTGCGATTAATAAAAATAAATCTGCGATTAACTTAAATCTTGAACTAAATTCAGTAGTAAATCGTAAAAAAATTAAAAAATTCGAAAAAAATATATTGAAATCTACAGATTTATCAAGAATACAAATTTCACCAAGATATAAATCAGTAACTCCTGCATATATTGAAACTGTTAAGGAGTACTTTGAAGAAGTTAGACCGTCAATTAGAGGTTTTTTGAGTAAAAGTGAGTGGGAAATTGACGATAAAATTATAAAAATACATACTTCTGGTGATATTTTATCGTTTTTTTCAAATTTTGCAATTGAAGTTTCAAATTTAGTTAGAACTGAAACTAAAGAAAATTATGATGTAGAAATAATACGTGATGGTACTGAAATTGTAGATAATAGAAGTGAAATTCTAGAAAATAGCATAAAAAATGCAGAAAAAGCTGAAAGTATGCAAGAAAATAAACCAAAACCAGTTAAACCAGTTCAAAATAAGGAAAATTATCGTCAAAGAAAACCTGCGATTACATTGCAAAATGGTGAAGAGATAATTTTAGGAAAATTAAATATTCAAAATGTTACAAAAATCATAGATTTAATAGAAGATGCTGATAATTTTTTGATAAAAGGGGATATTTTCTTTGTAGAAACTCGTGAAATACCAAATCGAGACCTTTTTGTAATGAATTTTGACGTAACTGACTATTCTAGCTCTATTAGAGTGTCACGTGTTATGAATAAAGCACTTTTTGAGGAAATTTCACCTCAAATTAAAGAGGGTATGCATATAAAAGTGCAAGGAATTATGCAATATAGCACATATGATAAGGAGTATTTGTTTAAACCGTCAGCTATTGTGAAATCTCTTGCGAAGGAAAGAATGGATTTTGCTACAGAAAAACGTGTAGAACTTCATTTGCATACTAATATGTCGGCGATGGACGCTGTTACAGACATAAAAGATTATGTAAAAACTGCGAAAAAATGGGGACATAAGGCGATTGCTGTAACTGACCACGGGGTTGTGCAGGCTTTTCCAGATGCTATGAATGCAGGAAAAGCGAATGATATAAAAATTATATATGGAGTTGAGGGGTATATTTATGATGATATTACTCCTGTTTCTGCTGTAAAAAATCAAATTGACTGGAATTTTTCGCAAGAAATAGTGATTTTTGACCTTGAAACAACTGGACTGCGTAGTGAAACAGAAGAAATTATTGAAATCTCAGCTATAATAATTAAAAATGGAACGAAAATTTCGGAGTATCACACATATGTTAATCCGTTAAGACCAATTTCGTTAAAAATTACTGAAATTACTGGGATAACTGATGATATTGTGTCCAATCAACCTACTTTAGATAAGATTTTTAACGATTTTTTAGAGTATATAGGCGACAGACCTTTAGTTGCACATAATGCAGATTTTGATATGAAATTTGTTAAAAATGCATGTAAAAGATTTGGGATTGATAGAAAGTTTTGTTCAATAGACACAGTGGAAATTGCAAGAATTTTACTTGATAATATTTCACGTCACAGACTAGACACAGTGGCAAAAGCCTTAAATCTTGGCGATTTTAAGCATCACAGAGCTGATGAGGATACTCGTATTTTAGCTTTAATTTTTACAAAATTTATGAATATTTTAAGTGAAGGTTATGGAATTAACAATATTTTAGAGATAAATACTAAATTACAAGAAATTAAAGAAGAAAAAAAACTAACAAAACCATATAAAACGAATCATATTATAATTTATGCAAAAAATTATGTAGGTCTTAAAAATTTATATCAAATTGTAAGCAAAGCACATTTGGATTATTTTTACAGACAACCATGTATTCCAAAATCAATTTTAAACAAATTTCGAGAGGGTTTGATTATTGGTTCAGCTTGTGAACGAGGTGAACTGTTTTCTGCAATTTTAGACTGTCAAGATGAAGAAATTATAGAAAATATTGCAAAAGAGATGGATTTTTTAGAAGTTCAACCTCTTGGTAACAATAAATTTTTAGTAGATAATGGAATGCTATCTTCTAATGCAGATTTGATGAAAATTAATGAAAAAATTATAAAATTAGGTGAAAAATTCGAAAAACCTGTAGTTGCAACTGGTGATGTGCATTTTAAAGACCCAAAAGATGAGGTTTTTAGAAAAATTTTAATGGCAACAAAAGGCTTTACTGATGTTGATAATCAAGGACCTTTTTATTTGAAGACAACGGAAGAAATGCTAGATGATTTTGATTATTTACCTAAGGAAAAAGCGTTTGAAATAGTTGTTAAAAATACAAATTTAATAGCAAATATGTGCGAGGTCATAAAACCTGTACCATCAGAAACTTTTACACCAGTTATAGATGGTTCTGCAGAAGAATTAGAAAAATTATCGAGGGATAAAGTTATAGAGCTTTACGGAGAAAATCCTGAAAATTTGATAAATGAAAGACTGGAATACGAACTAAAATCTATAATCGGAAACGGTTTTGACGTTATGTATATGATTGCACAAAAATTAGTTTCAAAATCAATTGAGGAAGGATATTTAGTTGGTAGTCGAGGTTCGGTTGGCTCGTCTTTTGTAGCTTTTTTGTCAGGAATTACAGAGGTTAACTCGCTTCCTGCACATTATAGATGCCCTAATTGTAAAAATACAGAATTTTTTCCAAATCAAGGCTTGTGTGGTTGTGATATGGAGGATAAAAATTGCCCAAAATGCAATACTAACTACATAAAGGACGGTTTTGACATACCTTTTGCAACTTTTTTAGGTTTTGATGGAGATAAAGCACCTGATATTGACCTTAATTTTTCTGGTGAATATCAAGAGCGTGCTCATAAACATACAGAAGAAATTTTTGGTAAAGACCATGTTTATCGAGCTGGAACTATTGGTACAGTTGCTGAAAAGACGGCGTTTGGATTTGTTAAAAAGTTTTACGAAAATAAAGAAACTGGTATTAATAAATCCGAGGAAAAACGTTTAATGAAAGGTTGCACTGGAGTTCGACGTTCAACTGGTCAGCATCCTGGTGGACTTATGATTGTTCCGAAAGCAAACTCTATATACGAATTTTGTCCGATTCAACACCCAGCGAACGACCAAGAAACTGATATTATTACGACACATTTTGATTATCACTCAATTCATGATAATTTATTAAAACTCGATTTATTAGGACATGATGACCCAACGATAATCAAGCATTTATATGAACTAACCGGGATAAATCCACAGACAATACCTTTAGATGATGCACAAACAATGCGAATTTTCACAGATATTTCGGCTTTAGGCATAGAAAAAGATAAAATTTTAGGGAAAACAGGTAGTGTTGCTGTTCCTGAATTTGGCACTAAATTTGTTAGAGAAATGTTGAATACAACACAGCCGAAAACGTTTGATGAGCTTGTGAGAATTTCTGGGTTATCACACGGAACTGATGTTTGGCTTGGAAATGCTCACGATTTAGTTATTGCTAATGTGGCAACTCTGAAAGAAATTATTTGTGCCAGAGATGATATTATGAATTTTCTAATTTCGAAAGAATTAGACCCTAAATTGTCGTTTACCATAATGGAAAATGTACGAAAAGGTAAAGGTTTAACCGATGATTGGGAAGATGAAATGAAAGCGAAAAATGTACCGATTTGGTATATTGAGTCTTGTAAAAAAATAAAATATATGTTCCCAAAAGCACACGCCGTGGCATATGTTATGATGGCTTTTCGCATAGCTTGGTTTAAAGTGCATCACCCAATAGCTTTTTATTCGGCATATTTTTCAATTCGTGCAAAAAGTTTTGATGCAAGCGTTATGACAACTGGACATTCAAAAATATTAGAAACTATAGAGCATTTAAAAAGTTTGGAAAATTTGTCAAAAGTTGAGCAAGATACATATACAACTTTAGAGGTTTGTCATGAATTTTACTTAAGAGGTTTAAAATTTTTACCAATAGATATTTATAAGTCGGACGTAAATAAATTTTTAATCGAAGGTGATTCGCTTTTACCACCGTTTACTTCTATGCCGGGTCTTGGAGAATCGGTTGCTATGGCGATTATTGAAGAACGAGAAAAAGGAAAATTTATTTCTGTAGAGGATATGCAAAATAGATGTGGAAGGCTATCGCAAACAGTTATTGATAAGCTTGCTGAAGCTGGAGCATTAGGAAATATTCCAAAAACTACGCAAATTACCTTATTTTAACGAGAATTTTTAACTTTTTTCTACTAATACTAACTTTGTAAGGAGGTATTACTATGAAAAAATTAATTTCAATTGCAACAGCATTAGCTATATCTTCGGCACTTTTAGTAGGTTGCTCATCTACTGATGAAATAGATGATATGACTAATGATAATTTTGATATGCTTGATGATAAGTTTGATGATAAATTTAATGATGAAGAAATGCTGTACAAAGACGGTGTTTACAAGTCAGAATTTAACGAATATAACGATGGATACAAAGATTATGTTGAAATAACGGTACAAGATGGTTCGATTATGAGTGTAGTTCATGATGGTATTAACGAAAATGGTATGTTAAAAACTGCTGATGAAGATATAAAAAGCAGATATTTAGAAGAATATGAAACGTATCCAGGAGAATTTATGCCAATTTATTCTAATCATTTACTAGATAATAAATCTTTAGACGAACTTGAAAGTCATAAGGGAACTGACCTTGAAAAAAGTAATTTTGAGATATTAGTTAAAGATGTTTTAGAAAATGCAAAAAATGGAAAAACAGAAATTTCATCAGTCGATTTTGCAAAATAAAAAAAGTGAGAAACCAGTATTTGATTATACTGGTTTCTTGTTTTGTTAAAACTTTTCTAAAAGTTTTTTGATTTTGGTTACTTTGTGCAATACAAAGTGACATAAAAACGTAATTTTATTTGAAATTTGTATGTATTTTTGTATAAAAAGTATAGTTTTTTATTTGTGCTAATTAAATTTATCGCTTAAAGTAGTATTTTTGTTTTAACACTCGCCGTTTGGCGTACTAATTTTATAACTTGTGCTAATAAAATTTATCGCTTAAAGTAATGTTTTTTCTTTGACACTCGCAGTTTGGCAGTTCCCCACTCGACAAGAACTCAAAAGAAAAACTTTTTAGAAAAGTTTTACAAAATTTATTGTTAAGAGTGATTTTTAGATATTTTGGTTCGGTGGTGGAGTAATTTTAAGGTTTTTTCTTTCAAAATCCACTATCGTTAGTACTATTTTTTATTAAATTTGCATTTTACAGACGACAAAACCACCTAACGTTCCGTTTATCTTCAATATACGTTATTTTAATCTGTGCAGAGTTTAAAATTTTGCAGTAAAATAATAAAACTACTTAAATTTAGGCTTTTTTGTGCTGTTATCCAAGTGAAAATATTGCAAAAGTAAACGATAGTGGTGAACAAAGCAAGCCTATTAAGCTCCACTCAAGCCGAATTATTCAATCAAAAACCAACCCTTTACTTTGTTTTGCTAAAACTTTTCTAAAAGTTTTTTTCTTGAGTTCTTGGAAACCCAAGAACTGCCAAACGGCGAGTGTCAAAAATAAAAACACCAATTAAATCAATAAGTTTAATTAGTACAAATAATAAGACTAGTAAGCCAAACGGCGAGTGTTAAAAGAAAAATACTAATTAAATCAATAAGTTTAATTAGAACAAATAATAAAACTAGTAAGCCAAACAGCGAGTGTTAAAAATAATAAATTCACTTTAATTAATAAATTTAATTAGCAAAAATCATAAAATTATATTTTTACGCATAAAAAACAAAAAAATTGCCACCTATGAAATATCACAAGTGACAACTAATTTTTAAGCTAACATGTATATTAATTTACATATTTCAGCTCTTGTTATATTGCTATGTGGGCGAATTGTATTATCTAAATAACCTTCTAAAACACCAATGCTCGTTAATGTATTTATATGAGTATATGCATAGCTTGGTATACTTCCACCATCACTATATACTACATCAGTTTCTGTGTCAAAGCCTTTTGGTATAATGCGCCCGAAACCTGCAAATACTTCTGCACGAGTTATATAAGAAGAATAATCGAACGAAATTCCTCCATTTTGGTCTTCTGTACCTGTTAAAATTCCTGCGTTATAAATTGCCTTGATAGATGGTAATGCCCAATATGGAATATCATTTTGATTTGTAAACGTTACGGTTTCTTCAACATTTTCTATGTCCAAATCTAAAATTCGAGCTAAAATAATTGCAAATTCTGCTCTTGTCATATTTCTTTCTGGGTTAAAATACCATTCGTTGTTTACAGGTTCTCCTACAATATATCCGTTTTCAGTAGAATAATTTACAAAATCTGTATACCATACATTACCTATATCAACAAAATTCGTTTGATTATCTACAGCTTCTGTAGACTCAATATCGTATGATTTTATTGTAATATTTCCAAAAACATCTTCTGCTACGATTGATAAACGGTTTAATCCAGCACGAAGTGTGCTTGTAGTATAACTAAAATCTCCAGTTTCTTCGTTATATGCAAAATATTCTTCTTTGCCATTTAGTAATATAGAAATGCTAGATGCTTCTAAAGTATAGTTTTCGCAGTTTACTATATTTCCTGTAACATAAAGACTAGATGCAATACTTGGTACTGCCGATACAACCACTATAGGTGGTAAATTATCGTTTTCTTGATTGCTAAGCGTTACATGGTCAATATATGCAGTTCCAAAAGTTTTGTTAGTGTTTGTTATAGTAAAACCTTTAAAAGTTGTTGCATCTTCTGGTATTTCTATAGATAAACTTACAAACTCTCCGTTTGATACATCAGCTAAAACTTGAGTCGTTTTTCCTGTTTCATCTGCAAAATTTGCATATATAGAATTACCGTCGCTTAGGGTTTTAAAGTTTAGATATTTATATCCTGTTACATCATAATCAATGTCTAATGTTGTCTTTTTTTGCGAGCTTGTGTCATATGTTATCATCGCACTTTTTGTTCCATTTGCAACATATAAATTTGAGCTATTTAATACACCATTTGTTATAGTAAACGGAATATTTTCTTCAAAAGTTGCTATTTCTTCTACATTTGGTTGATACGTATTAGAAACCGTTACAGTTATCATTTTCGAAGAATAATTGCCATAAGACACTAAAATATATCCTATTCCACCTTTTTCTCCTGCTGTGAAAACACCTTGTTCGTCAATTTCTCCAATATCTCCAAAAACTTCCCATTTATAGCTTTCGTCTACAGAAACCACCGATAGATATTTATATAATGCCGTTGCATTAAGGTCTATTGTATCAAGTGGTGTAATTTTTAGATTATCAATCGCCGTATTATTTGCTAAAACAGAAATACTATCAACTCTATCTAAAACTAAAACATTTGCAGAGTTTGTTATTCCATTATAAGTTGCTGTGATTTTTTGTGTCCCAGTTTCTGTTGCTGTATATTTTCCATCTACAATATCCGAGCCAAAATTTTCATTATTACTAATATTTACAGCGTAAAAATTTTCATCAACACCTAAAACTTCAACATCTATAGATGCATTTAGTAGCATAATATCATTTTGTGGGTAAACATAAATATTATCAAGTTTTCCTGTTGCTACTTGCATATTTAAAAAGAAAATATAGTTAGAATTTGCACGAAGTGAACTTTCCGATGGGGTATTAACAAGCACTGCATCATTTGTTCCTGCAAACTGCACTACAACAGAAGAAGAGCCACCACCATCTAAATTTATCGCTTGAACACAACCTAAAGCTTGCATTTCTAATGCTAAATCTGTTAGCGAAAGCCCGTTGCTAAAACTAGAATTTCTACCGTCTACCTCATAAGTTACGATAGTTCCGTCTGCTTTTACACCGATAGCTGTTCGTGGATTTGTTCCAGTTGCAAGACCTGTTTGCACAACTCCATCTTTTAATAAAATAGATTCTCCACCAATAGCAAAACTAACATCGTTCCACTCTGTGTTTGAAACTTTTGTTTCAAGTGTTAGAACATCTCCAATAGCTACATTTGGTACTTTTTCCGAAATTTTATCATCAATGCTTAAAATATATTGATTTTCAGCTATCGCTAAAGACGAGCTAGATTTTTTTATATCTACTACTTTAAAGCTTAAACTACTCGTAGGGGTTAGCATATTATCGTCTATTTTTTCTAAAATAATATCTGTTCCACTTGTCGAAACTTTCGTTTCTGCACCAAATGCCTCATTAAATAAATATACATACGCATTTGTACGAACTTTATTAAAATAATTTACTTGAACATATTCATCGCCAAAATAAAGTTTCATATCCATTCCAGGACGGTCTATAACAACCGAGCCGTCGGTTTTAAAACCTATAGCATTTTGCCATGCGTCAGAAGATTTTAACTCTCCGTCTTGAATTACAAGACCTAAAGGTACACCTGTTGAAAGTGTATAGAAATCTCCATTTATTCCACCTAAAACAGCTTGTTCTGTAGCATTTTCTACAAAATTACTAGCGTTTAGTATGTTCATTCCACCATATATATCGTTTCCATATGCTACATAAGGTATTACATTTGAACTTGGCGAATATTCTAAAACATTTGCACTTTGTGGTCCACTACTATTTGTTCCATAAATATGAGTATAAGTAAGTCCATCGCCAATTTCATAAGTGTTTTGAAATGTCGTATCAATCAAGGCATAAGCTGTTATATTGGATATAAAAGACATAGCTAAGACTGTACATATAAGTTTTTTCATAATTTCTCCTTAATTTTTGTTACATTGTCTTACAAATTATATCATATAATTGCCACATTTACAACGGTAAATATTAGCATTTAAACTTTACCCATAATTTTTTCAGCTATAGCATCTGGCTCTAAAACATCATAAATAGAAATTGCATCAATACTACTATATATAGGGTGACGTGTTTCATATAATTCTTGCATTGTTTCAGTATTTGCAAGAGGTCTGTCGGGATCGTTTTCTACACGATTTTTTATAATATCAAAAGGGGTATCTAAAAATACAAAAACGCTATTGCTTTTTAAAATGTCGATATTTTTAGAGTTTATCGCAAAACCTCCACCAACAGAAATTATATGTCCTTTTTTTGCAGAAAGTTCAAAAGCACAATTTCCCTCAAGCATTCTAAAATAATCTTCGCCTTTACTCTCAAAAATTTCACTAATTTTCATACCTTCTTTTTCTTCTATTAAAGAATCTGTATCAATCAGTGGCATATTTGTAAGCTTTTCTAAGCTATTTGCTACCGTTGTTTTTCCACAGCCCATAAATCCAAACAAAACTATATTTCTTCCATTAAGTCTTTTTTGGAAAAGTTCGTTTGAAAGTTGACTATATATATTATTTTCATGTGAAAAATCCACATCATTCCATATATTTTGTGCAAACAAAGCTTGCGTATATAGCATGTGAAGTCCGTTTCGATTTTTTATGCCATAGCTATCTGCAATTTCTAAAAGCCTTGTAATTTGAGGGTTATATAGGCAGTCGAAAACGTATTTTGCACTTGCAAAACCCTCTACTGGAGTTTTTCCTTCAAGTTCGTTCATGCCAATAGGGGTTGTGTTAAAAATTGCGTGATAATCGTCTTTAAAATCAGTAAATAATGCAGTTTCTACCGAAGCCTCGCTGTAGTTTTTCAAAATTTGTTGTTTTAGTAAATCAGCTTTGTATGCATCACGACCAAAAATAGTTATGATACTTTCGTTTTTTGCAAGAATATCTCCGACAACATTCGCAGTACCACCATAGCCTAGCAAAGCTACCTTTTTATTTTTAAGCGTAACTTTGTCCATAGAAAGCGATTTGAATATCCCAATTATGTCTGTATTGTAACCATAAGTTTTGCCATCTTTTACTAAAATTGTGTTAACACTGTTTAAACGTCTGCTAACTTCGTCGCACTCGTCTAAATACTGCATTACATCTGTTTTATAAGGAATAGTTACATTAGCTCCTGCATAATATTCTTTTATATGGTCAATTACCATAGGAAGTTGCTCAGGTCTTAGCTCAACGTGCATATAATCTGCATCTATTCCATATTCTTCGCATATTTTATTATGTATATTTGCAGAAATAGAGTGTGTTAATTTATTTCCTAAAAGAACACAAGTTTTTTTAAGTGGGAAAGTTTGTATAAATTGATTGTAGTTTAATGTCATATAGATTTTTTCCTTTTTTAAAATTTATTTGATAAATTGATTATATCACATTTTGAAAGAAAAGACTATATAATATTTCAAAATCACTTGAAATTTTTTTTAGAATATGATATATTAATATTACTATATTGAGTTGTATTTACTAAAGGAGTATATAATATGAAAAAAGAACTTTCCAAAATAGCTATGGAAGTTGTTCCATCAACTACACTTGAAATTGATACTTTGTTTAAAAGCATGAAAGCAAAAGGTATCGACGTTGTAGGTTTTGGTGCTGGCGAGCCTGATTTTGAAACACCACGAAACGTAAAGGAAGCTGTTTTAAATGCTATTAACTTAAATTTAACAGGTTATTCTCCTGTAAATGGTACAGAAACATTAAAAAAAGCTATTTGCAAACGTCTAAAAGCTGACCTTGATATTGACTATACACCAAGCCAAGTAGTCGTAACTAGTGGAGCAAAACATATTATATATACTACTCTTATGTGCATTTTAAACGAGGGTGACGAGGTTATTATTCCAACGCCTTATTGGGTTTCTTATTCCGAAATGGTAAAACAAGCACATGGCAAATGCGTTTTTGTTCACGCTACAGAGGAAGAAGAATTTAAAATTACTCCAGAAAAAATAGAAAAAGCTATAACAGATAAAACAAAAGTTTTATTTTTAAACAGCCCCTCAAATCCATCTGGTATGATTTATTCTAAAGAAGAACTTCAAAAAATTGCAGATTTATGTGTAAAACACAATATATATGTAATTTCTGATGAAATCTATTATAAATTAATTTATGATAACATACATTTTACTAGTATGGCAAACTGTGGTGACAAAATAAAAGAGCTTGCTATTTTAATTCATGGTGTTTCTAAATCATATTGCATGACAGGCTTTAGAATAGGCTATGCTTTGTGTAACGAAGCCCTTGCAAAGGTGCTTTCAAACTACCTAAGCCACTCAACATCTTGTGCGTGTACTGTTTCTCAACATGCTGCACAATCGGCTTTAACAGGCGACCAATCAACTATAGACACTATGCTTGTAGAATTTAAAAAACGCCGTGACCATATGTTTGAGCGAATTAATAATATCGAAGGTGTTTCGTGTTTAAAACCAAATGGAGCATTTTATATAATGATGAATGTATCTAGCTTTGTTGGAAAAAATATGTATGGTTTTGAAATTAAAGATGACATAGATTTTGCAAATGCATTTTTAGAAAAAGGTCTTGTAGCTACTGTTCCATGTACTGGTTTTGGTATTCCAAACTATGTTCGCTGGTCATATGCTACCTCGCTTACAGAAATTGACCGTGGACTTGATAGATTAGAAGAATTTATAAAAAATAGTTAATAAAAGTAGGGAATTTAATGAAAGAACACGAAATTTTTACATCTGCAGTCGTTTTAGGAGCTGGTTCATCTATGAGAATGGGCGAAAATAAGCTTTTAATGAAAATTAAAAATCAAAGTGTTATAGAGAGAACTCTTAAAACATTTGATAATTGCGAAAAAATTTGCGAAATTGTTTTAGTTTGCAGACAAGAAGATTTTTTAGAATTTTCTAAAATTTGTAATACATTAAAAACTCCTACAAAAATTGTAAACGGTGGGGAAACTCGTACACATTCTGCCTTAAAAGGTATTGATACTTGCAACGAAAATGCTCAAATCATAGCAATTCATGATGGTGCTAGACCACTTTTTACAGAAGAAATTGTAAATAATGCAATTGATTCTGCAATTTTAAACAACGCCGTTATACCAGTTGTTCCTGTAAAAGATACGATAAAAATTGTATCAAATAATATTGTACAAGATACTTTAAACCGTGACAGCATTTTTTCTGTACAAACCCCTCAAGTATTCAGTTTAGAGCTTATAAAAAAAGCTACAGTTCACGCACTTCGTTCTAGACAAGTTTTTACAGACGATGCCTCTTGCGTAGAAGCTTTTGGAGCTACTGTTCACACGATTTTAGGTAGCTATGATAATATAAAAATAACTACTATAGAAGATATTGCTCTTGCAAATTTAATTATTGAAAGGAGAGGCTTTTAATGCGAATTGGACACGGATATGACGTTCATAAACTTGTTTCTAACAGAACTTTAGTTCTTGGAGGTGTTATAATTCCTCACGATTTCGGTCTTTTAGGACATAGCGATGCTGATGTTTTAATCCATGCTATTATGGATAGTATAATTGGTGCGTTAGCTATTGGAGATATAGGAAAGCTTTTTCCTGATAACGATATTGAATTTGAGGGCATTTCTAGCATGATTTTACTTGACAAAGTTTATGACGAAATGAATTCTCGAGGTTACGAAATTTCAAATATAGACGCAACCATCGTTGCACAAAAACCAAAACTTCGTAAACACATAGATTTAATGCGAGAAAATATATCTATACACCTAAAAACTTCTATGGATAATATAAATATTAAAGCTACCACTGAGGAAAATCTCGGTTTTACTGGAAATCTCGAAGGAATTTCTGCTCATAGTGTGTGTCTTATAAAAAAAATCATTTAATTTAATCTTTACAAGCTGTCGAAAAAGTATTTTTGACAGTTTTTTTGTTTTTTTTTATAGAAACTACTTAAATTTAAGCTTTTTGAAAATGTATAAATCTTAAAATCTGCACAGATTAAAACAACGCATATTAATTTTATAACTTGTGCTAATTAAGTTTTTTACTTAAATTAGTGTTTTTTTAACACTCTCCGTTTGGCTTACTAGTTTTATTATTTGTGCTAATTAAATTTATTAATTTAATTGGTGTTTTTTCTTTGTTCACTCGCCGTTTGGCAGTTCTTGGGTTTCCAAGAACTCAAGAAAAAACTTTTAGAAAAGTTTTAACAAAACAAAGTAAAGGGTTGGTTTTTGATTGAATAATTCGGCTTGAGTGGAGCTTAATAGGCGTGCTTTGTTCACCACTATCGTTTACTTTTGCAATATTTTCACTTGGATAACAGCACAAAACAGCCTAAATTTAAGTAGTTTTATTATTTTACTGTAAATTCCAAACTCTGCACAGATTAAAATAACGCATATTGAAGATAAACGGAACATAATGTGGTTTTTACGTCTGTAAAATGCAAATTTAATAAAAAATAGTACTAACGATAGTGGATTTTGAAAGAAAAAGCTTTAAATTTACTTCACCACCGAACCAAAATATCTAAAAACCACTCTTAACAATAAATTTGGTAAAACTTTTCTAAAAAGTTTTTCTTTTGAGTTCTTGTAGATACAAGAACTGCCAAACGGCGAGTGTCAAAATAAAAACACTACTTTTATTAATAAATTTAACTGGTACAAGTTATAAAATAAGCCACGCCAAACGGCGAGTGTCAAAATAAAAACACTACTTTTAGAAATAAAATTAATTAGTACAAATCAAAACTACACTTTTTATGTATAAAATGATACTAATTTTAAATAAAAATACGTTTTTATGTCACTTTGTGTTGCACAAAGTAACCAAAACCAAAAAACTTTTAGAAAAGTTTTAACAAAACAAAGTAAAGGTTTAGTTAAGGTCTTGACATCTCGGTGTAGCGTGGTTTTAAGACTTTATATTTCAGACAACGCTCACGCTTATGCAAACTTATGTTAAAAGCAACTTTCAGTCAAAAAGCACCTAAATCACCGTTGAGCTTTTTTATGCATAAAAAAACAACCCCTAAGGGTTGCTTTTCTTAAAATTCTTTTATAATAATTTCATTAGTCTTAATTGTTTTTTGCACATCAATAACTCGTTGGTTTGTACTTCCTCGAAAAGTTAAAAGCAAGCTTTTTTGCTCTTCTATAAATTTACCATCAACCAAAATATCGCAGTAAGATAATAATTCTTTCATATGTGGTTTTGTGATAATTTCCTCATAAGTAAAACCACTATAAATCATTATAGATTTACCTAAATTTTTAATTTCTCGAGCTAGTGGTACTAAAATTTCAGCTTGCATCATCGGTTCTCCACCAGATAAAGTTACGCCATCGTTTAGAGGGTCTTTTTTTATATAATCTAAAATATCCGAAAATTTTAAATAATATCCTTTATCAAACGCATGTGTTTCTGGATTATGACAACCTTTGCAAAAATGAGGACAGCCCTGTGTAAAAATCACATATCTCATTCCAGGGCCATCAACAATAGACTCTTTTATAATTCCATTTACTAAAACTTGCATTATTCTTTTACAGAGTGCTTAACACGGTCTTTTTCTTCAGCACGTTTTCCAGTATTAAATCTATCAAGCGTTCCTACTAAATAGCCTGTTATTCTGCGTATTCTATCAAATCTTATATCGCCTTCTCTACGTCCACATTTAGGACAAACATCATCTATTAAACCTGTGTATCCACAAACTGGGTCACGATCTACAGGGTGATTTATCGAGCCATATCCAATGCCTGATTCTTTCATATGACGTACAATTTTTTCGAAAGCATCTAGATTTTTCAAAGGGTCACCATCTAGCTCAACATAAGCAATATGTCCTGCATTTGTTAAATTGTGATAAGGTGCTTCAATTTCAATCTTTTTAAATGCTGGAATGTTATAATACACAGGAACATGCATAGAATTTGTATAATAATCACGGTCAGTTACACCTTCGATTACACCAAAACGTTTTGCATCAATTTTAACAAATCTACCAGATAAACCTTCGGCAGGTGTTGCAATTAAAGAGTAGTTCATTTGAGTTTCTTGAGCTAAGTCATCGCAGTATTTTCTCATGTGAGAAATAATTCCAAGACCCATATTTTGAGCTTTTTCACTTTCGCCATGGTGTTCGCCAATAAGTGCTTTTAAACACTCAGCAAGCCCTATAAACCCAATTGTTAATGTACCATGTTTTAATACTTCTTCTAAATTATCATCATAATCTAGTTTATCAGAATCAATCCAAATACCTTGTCCCATTAAAAATGGATAATTACGAACTTTTTTGCTTGCTTGAATTTTAAATCTTGCATAAAGTTGGTCGCTAACTAATTTTAAATTATTTGTTAAAAGTGTGTAGAAAAGATCTACATCGCCTTTAGCTAAAAG
>JAWXUO010000030.1:16943-26719 GCA_044426355.1 Clostridia bacterium
GCTAAAAGAGCAAGTCTAGGTAAGTTTATAGATGTAAAACTTAAATTACCACGACCGTTTACAATTTGGTTTTCTGGGTCATGAATATTACCGATAACACGAGTTCTACAGCCCATGTAAGCAACTTCTGTTTCTGGTTGACCTTCTTTGTAATATTGGTGGTTAAAAGGTGCGTCTATAAACGAGAAATTAGGGAACAGACGTTTTGCAGAAACACGACACGCTAGTTTAAACAAATCATAGTTTGGGTCTTCTTTGTTAAAGCTTACGCCTTCCTTAACTTTGAAAATATTTATAGGGAAGATTGCAGTTTCGCCGTTTCCAAGTCCAGATTCTGTAGCTAAAAGTATGTTTTTTGTAACCATTCTACCTTCAGGGCTTGTATCCGTTCCATAGTTTATAGAACTAAACGGAATTTGTGCTCCTGCACGAGAATGCATTGTATTTAAGTTATGCACAAAAGCTTCCATAGCTTGATATGTTGCACGGTCTGTTTCTTTTTCTGTAGTTTTAATACAAAATTCTTGTACTTTTGTAACTATATCTACAGAAAAATGTTCCATTAAAGCATTTTTTTCATAAGCTAGGTATTCTTCTTTATCTTCTAATGATGGTTTTTTAGGTGCATTTTCTTTTAGTTTTTCTACGATTTCTTCTATTTTTTCGCTATCTGTAAGAAGTTCTAAAGATTTTAAAACATTTCTAAAATAAAGTTTTGCATAAGTTTTTTCTACACCAGTAGCCATTGAATAATCAAAGTTTGGAACAGATTGTCCACCGTGTTGGTCATTTTGGTTTGATTGTATTGCAATACACGCAAGCGAAGAATAGCTTGCAATATCGTTTGGTTCACGTAAAAAACCGTGTCCTGTGCAAAAACCACCTTTAAATAACTTTTTAAGGTCAATTTGACAACATGTTGTAGTTAGTGTTAAGAAATCTAAGTCATGAATATGAATATCGCCCTCTTTGTGTGCTTTTGCATGGTCAGGGTTTAGAATAAACATTTCATAAAATTCTTTTGCAGCTTCTGAACCGTATTTTAGCATAGTTCCCATTGCTGTATCGCCATCAATATTTGCATTTTCTCTTTTAATTTCGTTGTCTTCTGCTGATTTAAACGTTAAATCTTCAAAAACTTTCATAAGCTTTGTGTTCATTTCACGAACACGAGTACGAGAAGCTCTATATAATATGTATTCTTTTGCAGTTCTTGTGTGTCCTGTGTCTATTAAAACACGCTCTACCATATCTTGAATTTGTTCTACAGTAGGTTTAGTTGTTTTTAATGTTTTTTCTATTTCTTCCTCTACTCTAGTAGCAAGTTCGTCTGCCATTTCAATATTTGTGCCACCTAAAGCTTTTGCAGCACCAAAAATCGCTTTTGTAATGTTTTCTTTTTCATAAGGAACTTCACGTCCGTCACGTTTAATAATATATTGTATCATTTTGTATCATCTCCTATTAAGTTTCTTTGCTTTTTTATAATACTATGTTTTTTGCTTTTCGTCAATATACAATTTAACTAAATTTTTATAAAAAATACTAACTATTGTGCAAACAAAACTTACAACACACTACATATAGTGGTATCATATAATATTGATATTATAAAAAACTTGTTGTTAAAAGCTTTTTATAATAAATTATAAATTTTTGCATATACTATATAGGGGTGATGATTTTGTGAAAAAATATAGAAAAAATTTTCAAATTATTTTTTTAAAAAATATGCTTATCGTTTTCTTTGTAGGATTTTCAACCATAATATATATAGATAATAAAATTCGACCTATTGCGATGGAATACTGCATAAACTCTGTAGAGCTATCAGCACTAGAATCAATTAATAAAACTGTATATGATGATATGCAATTAAACTCTGATTTATATAAAAACATTGCAAACCTAAGTGGAACAGGCGAATTTTCTGCAGTAATTACAGATACATATAAGATAAACGCAATTAAAACGAATATAATGCTTAGTGGCGAGAAAAATTTTAACGAAATTATAATAGATGAAGTGTCAATTCCTCTAGGGGCTATCTATAATAATATGTTTTTCTTTACAAAAGGATTTACAGTTCCTATAAAAATGATACCTATGTCTACTGTGAATGTAGATTTTGCAAGCACATTTGAGAGTGTTGGAATAAATCAAAGTTTGCATAGAATTATAATGGAATGTAGCGTAGATTTAAAAATTATCACACCATATGAAACTGTAGATTTTGTTGTTTATCACACTATAGCAATTTCTGAAACATTAATTTTAGGCGATGTTCCAGATACATATACATATATAGATGACACTTCTACAAATATGCTAGATAAATATAATAATTATGGAAATTAATTTTAAAAAACCTTGAATTTTATTCTAATACATTATATTATAGTATATAGGCAGAATTGCTATTAAGTGAGGAATTAAAATGAAAGAAAAAATACAAAAACTTACAAATCTATTAAATGAATATAACGAGCAATATTATAATGAAGATACACCAACCGTTTCCGACTTTGAATATGACCGTTTAATGCACGAACTTATTGAACTTGAGGATAACCACCCAGATTTAAAGCTTGAAAATTCTCCGACTGACAGAGTAGGTGGCGATGCAAAATTTGCACCAACTGAGCATAAATTTAAAATGGAAAGCCTACAAGATGTCTTTTCTAAAGAAGAACTTTTAGATTTTCTTGTAAAAACCGAGAAAACTTTAGAAAATTTCGAGTTTGCCGTAGAATATAAAATAGATGGTTTATCTGTTAATATAGAATATAACAATGGTCTTTTAGTAAAATCTGCAACTCGTGGAAATGGCGTTGTTGGCGAAAATGTAACGCAAAATATTTTGCAAATTTCGTGTATTCCTAAAAAAATAAACGATACTCGAAATATTATTATTCGTGGCGAAGTGTATATCAAAAAAAGTATTTTCGAAAAATTAAACCAAAAGCGTGCTGAAAATTCAGAGCCTCTGTTTGCAAACCCTAGAAATTTAGCTTCTGGTTCACTAAGACAGCTTGATTCTTCTATGGTTAAAGAGCGTGAGCTTTCATTTTTGTGTTTTAATGTAGAAAACGCTTTAGAACTAGGCTTTAATACACATAAAGAGGCACTTTTATTTATGCAAGAGCAAAAAATTCCTGTAAGTCCTACTTTAAATTTATTTTCAAATAACGATGAAATTTCACAAGAAATCGACAATGTTTATGAAATGTCAAAAAATCTTGATTTTGATATAGACGGAGCTGTTGTGAAGCTTAATAATCTGCAAAATCGTCAAAATTTAGGCAGTACCTCAAAATTTCCGAAATGGGCTTGTGCCTATAAATATCCTGCTGAAATTCGAGAAACTCGCCTTTTAGACATAATAATTACAGTAGGTAGAACAGGGGTTTTAACGCCAAATGCCGTTTTAGAACCTGTAACACTTGCAAACACAACCGTTTCGAGAGCAACCTTGCATAATAAAGATTTTATCGAAAATCTAGGAATTTGCATAGGCGATATGGTAAATGTACGAAAAGCAGGGGAGATTATCCCAGAAATTGTGTCTGTAAACGAAAAAATGCGTTCAAATGAAGCAAAACCATACACAATGCCTGATATTTGTCCATCATGTGGCGAAAAAGTTTTTTATGATGATAGTGAAGTTGCTCTTCGTTGCAATAATTCACTTTGTCCAGCACAAATCGAAGAAAATATTATACATTTTGCCTCGAGAAACGCTATGAATATAGACGGTTTAGGCTCGCAAATTGTTAAAACACTAGTCGAAAATAAACTTATTCAAAATTCTGCTGATTTATATTATCTAAAAAAAGAAGATTTATTACAACTTGAAAGATTTGCAGAAAAATCTGTTTCAAACTTACTTTCCGAAATCGAAAAATCCAAAGAAAATCAGCTAGAATTATTGCTTTTTGCATTTGGAATACGTCATGTAGGGCAAAAAGCTTCTAAAATAATCGCAAATCACTTTGAAAATATCCAAAATATCCAAAATGCGACCGTTTATGAAATTACCGATATTTACGAAATTGGTCTAAAAACTGCCGAAAGCCTTAAAAATTGGCTTAATACAGATATAGCAAAAGAAATTTTAGAAAAACTTGCTAATGCGAACGTAAATTTCACACAAAAAAGCACTGTTGTTTCAAATAAATTCGATGGTTTAACATTTGTACTAACAGGCTCTCTATCACTTTTTACCAGAAAAGAAGCAAGTGAAATTATAGAAAGTTTCGGTGGAAAAGCTAGTGGTTCTGTATCTAAAAAGACAAATTATGTTATCGCTGGAGAAGATGCAGGTTCAAAACTTAAAAAAGCACAAGATTTAGGCATCGAAATTCTAACAGAAGAAGAATTTTCACAGATGGTCGAAAAAATTTAATAACACCCAAAAGCCTAAAATTCAGCATATTTTAGGCTTTTTATATATGCAAAATTTTCACCATTTTATCTAAAATATAAGGTATTTCTTCATTTTCTAGCCCACTATAGCTAAAAAGAAATGTTAAATCTTCTTTTTCAAAAGAAATTATGTCTATTGCTAAAAATTCGTCCTTAAATTCTTCTAAAAAAGAAATATCTCTCTTTGTTTTACACTTAAAAATAAAATGAAATCCAGAATCGCTATTTTCGATAAATAAGCGATTTGGGTAATTTTTTTTGATATAATTTGAAATAATCGTATTTTTTTGTCTATATATATTATTAATTCGCTTCATATGTTTGTGCATTTGTCCGTCGGAAATAAATTTCGCTAGTGCAAGTTGCTCTATTTTAGAAGTCGTGTGTGTATATCTCGATTTTATTTCATAATATTTTTGTACATATTTTTGTGGCAAAATCATAAAACTAATTCGTAGTGAGGGTAAAAACGTTTTCGAAAACGACCCTAAATATACTGTATTACCAAAATTATCAAGCCCTTGCAAAGATGATATTGGCTTTGATTCATAACGAATTATACTCGCATAATCGTCCTCGATTATTAGGCAATTTTTATTTTTTGCGTGCAAAATCAGCTCTAATCTCTTGTCAATGGACATTACTTTACCCAGTGGATATTGGTGCGATGGACTAACATAAATTAACGCTTTTTCGACATTTTCTAGCATATTTATGCTAATTCCATTTTCTTCTACTGGAAGATTTTTTATTTCATAATTTTGGTCTAAAAACACATATTCCACTTTTTTATAACAAGGATATTCTAACACAGCTTTGGTATAATCTGTGTTTGTTGTACGAATTAAAATTTGTAGAAGTGTTTGTATTCCACTCGCTATTACAATTTGTTCTGGACTACAATTTGACCCACGATATGTTCGCACAAAATTTGCTATAGCTATTCGAAGTTCAAGCTCGCCTTGCTCGTCACCTAAATTTGTAAGGTCTACATTTTCGTCTAAAATCACATTGTTATAATATTTTTTCCAAAGCGACCTTGAAAAACTGTTTTTATCTATTGAGTCATTTATATATGAAATATTTTTTTCACGAAATTCTAAGTCAAATGACAACGTTTCTTTATTAATAGCATCAATTTTGCATACTAAATAGCCTTTTTGTGGAATATTTTCTATAAAACCCTCGGTTACTAGCTGTAAATAAGCCGAAATAATACTAGTTTTGCTAACTTGCAGGTCACAAGACGCACTCCTAATCGACGGAAGCATATCGCCATATTTTATTTCGCTATTTAATATATCTTTTTTTATTTTTTCATAAATTTGCGTTACGATAGTATCTTTTATATTTTTATCTACGCTAAATAAAAATCGTACTTTTTTCATTTTTTCACCTTTCTGTACTCATATTTTTTTCAAAAACTGTACATTTACTTATGCACAGTTTTATTATAATATAAATTTACAATAAACACAAGAGGTAAATAAACCTTGAGAAAGAGAGATTATTATGAACAAAACAAAACAAATAACGCTAGTTGCTATGATGAGTGCTATGATTTTTGTAGCTACTGCTTTTATAAGTATACAAATTCCTTCACCAACTGGACCTACCATGCTTAAAACTGGAAATATTTTATGTATTCTTGCAGGACTGCTATTAGGAAAAACTTACGGAGGGCTTGCATCTGGTATTGGGTCTATGTTTTACGACCTTACAAATCCACTTTATATTTCTTCTGCACCCACAACTTTTATAAATTTCTTTTTAATGTCATTTATAGCAGGATTAATCTTTGAAAAATCGAATAAAAACAAATTATGGCTTACACTTTCATGCGTAATAGGAGCATTTTCGTATGTTTTGCTATATTTTTCAAAAAGCGTTTTAGGAACAGTTTTAGTAGGTAGTGCTTTTGTACCTGCCGTTGTTGCAAATCTTACAAAACTTGCAACATCTTCTTTTAATGCTACTGTAGCATCAATTTTTGCAATTATTTTATACCCAATTTTCCTTAAAATATTAACAAAAAGTAACATTATTAAATAAATATTGACTTATTTGTAAATAAATGGTACAATAAATAGAGAAATTAGCTAGTTGTTTTATAAAATGCAACTAGCTTTTTTAATATAGGGGGAAATATATGAAAAAAAACAATTTAATAATTTATATAATAGCATTAACGCTTATTTTTACACTGAAGTTTTCTGCATTTGCTACAGATATTAACAGTACATATGTTTTTTCTGATACATCTTTTGCAATAGATAAAAATGGTGTTTTATGGGGCTTTGGAGATAATTTTTACGGACAAATTACAGCAGGTGGCGATGCCTACATATCCTCGCCTACAGAAGTTTTAGAAGATGTTATTGCTGTACATGCTACTAAAACCACTTCATATGCTTTAAAAACAGACGGAACTTTATGGCAATGGGGTCAAGGATTTTTAGAACCAACACAAATTCTTAGCGATATTTCTTCGCTAAATTCTCGATACATTTCACACGTAGACGGCACTTTTTCTGACTTATATACATTAAACGGAAGTTTAATTTCTCATAAAAATAACATATTATTATTTAACGGAGAAGTTTTCGCAAGAGATGTAAAACAATATGAAATAAACCAAACTACAATATATACACTATCAAATAACGGAGATGTAAACGCATATAGCTTTACAGAGGAAAGTATTTCAAATTCTACTTTTATAATGAATAATATTGCTGAAATTTCAAAATTTGATGATGTTTATTTAATGCTTTCAAACAGCGATACTTTATACTCTATCGAAACACAAGAAGTTATTTTTGAAAATGTTTCTAAATATTCTAAAAACTACGCACTAGATAATAAAGGCAATCTTTATTCTTTATTAAACGAAAAAATCGTTTTAGAAAAAATAGCAGATTTTAACGATATTGATGTTGGTGTTTGTTTTATTTTAGAAGAAAACAATGCATTGTGGTACCAAACGCATTTCTTTGATGTTGACGACCTTGGAAACCCTGTACTTACAGGTTTAGGTAATATTTCTACCAAAATAACAGATGATATTATTGCCATTTTTGATAACTGTTATGCTTTGAAAATGGATAATAATCTTTGGCATTTAGGAAATGAAACTACAGATTTTATCTCTTCTGATTATGCTACATCATACTTTCCTACAACTTTTAATTTAACACGTGTTGCACTTCCTGCACTAAATATTCACACTTCGACTTACGACAATATTTTGAATGATAATTCAAACGAAATTGCAAAAAACCTTGCTGAAGTTGTTGCTTTAGAGTACGGAGTAGAAGTTTTAGCTATATATGAACTAGGAACTTCAATTCATTATGTTGTTTATAGTGATGATGACGTTATTTTAGGTGGAACAGTTATTACCGTTGCTCAAAACAATGAAAATGCTTATATTTTCGGCGAATTTTCTTCCAATTTAGCTTCACAAGAAGAACTTTCTTATATAGTATCCGACTATTTAACCACTTCAAATCTTTCAATCGACTTGCTACCAAGTTCTGATTTAGATACTTTATGTACATATCTTGAAACTTTGCTTAGCTCTATTCCTGCAAACCAAATTAATGATTCTGCCAAAAGTGAAATAGTAAATTTCATAGAAGGTGCAATCTCGCAACAGTCTGCAATAGCTGTTTTAGCAGTAGATAATGCTACAAGATTAACCCAAAATCAAATTGAAGTTGCCCTAGAGGCTGGACAAAAAACAAAAGATAGCCTCGAAGCTATCGTAACTGATAGTGGAATTACTTTAAACAAAGCTATCGAAATATGTATTTTAGTTGTTTTTGGCGATGTTTCTTTATCAACACCTTTACAAATAACGCTAGATAGCACTTTACAAAATTCTTTAAATGAAGCTTCTGCACAACTGCTTTTAGAAGATGGCAGACATGGCATTTCTTTTTCAAGCGAAAACTTAAACGCTGTTTTAGCTAAACACACAGAAGTTACTGTTCAAATACAAAAAGAAACTAACGATGTTTATGCTTGCTATTTTCTTGATATGCAAGGTGATGTAATAGACCAACTTCCTGCGTCTATCGGAATAATTTTACCTGCCGAACATAGTTTATATACAGTTATAGCTAATCTTTCAAGTGGTGATGTAAACTGGGGAGGTCAGTTTAACGAAGTTAATAAATCTATTTTGTTTAAAACTCCATATTCTTCAAAATATTTAACTTTTGATAATTCTATAGATATTAAAGACATAGATGACTTATATTTTTCTGAAATTGCATTTATGGTATCAAAAGGCTTTTTTAATGTAGACGAAAATGATAATTTTTATCCAAACGAAAGCTTAACTCGCTATGATTTTACAAAAACGCTTGTTGGTATGTTCTTTTCTTTGCAAACAAGTTTAGAAACCACTTTTACAGACGTTCCTGAAGATTCTGACTATTATGACTATATTGCATCTTGCCAAATTGATTCAATTGTCGAGGGATTTTCTGACAATACTTTCCGTGGTGAATCATCTATAACGACTGAACAAGTTTTAACTTTAATAGCTCGCACATTAGTTGATAAAAAAAGCTATTTCTACCCAGATGGTGATGATAATTATATTTCTTGGGTATCAGGTGCAGATAAAACTGCCGAGTGGGCAATACCACAAATTGAACTTACTATACGAGATGGTATCGTTTATCCTTTTGAAACAATAAACCCTAATTCTAATATTCGTCGAGAAGAAGCTGCTGTGTATCTATATCGTTTGTTCATGTTGCTAGAAAAAGTAAACGCAACATCTTTTGACCTACGTGCTGAAACTATTGAGATTATAAACGAAGACGGAAAAGTTGTTAGTCCAAGTTCTAGCAATAATTATATTGTATTTATTGCGATTATAGGTGCTATTAGTGGTGCTGTTGTAGCAGTTCTTTATAAAACTAAACAAAAAAATAAAGAAAATTCTGACGTTACTTCCGATGAAAATTCCGGTGAAAGCACTGACGTAAATACTGACGAAAGCACTGATGAAAATACTGACGAAAGTACTGACGTAAATACTGACGAAAGTACCGATGAAAATACTGACGTAAATACTGACGATACTTCTAATGTTCACACTGACGAAAATACTAAAGAAATTTAATTAATAAAGGACTAACTATCGTTAGTCCTTTTATTTTTATTCTTCCGTGGCAATTGTATTAGATTTTTTTATCATAAAAAAATTAGCACAGACTAAATCTGTACTAATTTAATATGGTTAATTGTATAATCAAATTGAACACATAAAAAAGTCCACAATAAAAGGATTTTCTGTTAAAATAAAGTAACGACACCAAAGTAACAGGAGAATC
>JAWXUO010000078.1:0-4865 GCA_044426355.1 Clostridia bacterium
GAAGCTATAAAATAATATTTTTAAACCTAAATACATACTTATATTAAATTAAATAACGTTTTTACGTCACTTTGTGTTGCACAAAGTAACCAAAACCAAAAAACTTTTAGAAAAGTTTTAGCAAAACAAAGTAGTGGATTGATTTAGGTTTTGACGGTTCGGTGTAAAGTGGTTTTAAGACTTTGTATTTTAGACAACGCTATCGCTTATGCGAATTTATATTAAACTTAAATTTTCAGTCAAAAAGCACCTAATCTACCGTTGAGCTTTTTTATGCGAAAAAATATGCCTGCAATATTTAAAACTCTGCACAGATTAAAACAACGCATATTGAAGATAAACGGAACGCTAGGTGTTTTTTTGTCTGTAAAAAGCAAATTTTATGTAATATAGTACGAGCGTTAGCGTATTTTGAAAGAAAAAGCCTTAAAATCACTTTACACCGAACTGTCAAAACATAAAACAATAATAAACAATAAATTTTGTAAAACTTTTCTAAAAAGTTTTTCTCTTGAGTTCTTGGAGAGCCAAGAACTGCCAAACGGCGAGTATCAAAGAAAAAACATTACTTTAATTAAAAATTTAATTAGTACAAGTAAAAAGTAACACCAAATAGCTAGTGTCAAAATAAAAAAATTGATTTAATTAATAAATTTAACTGGAGAAGCTATAAAATAATATTTTTAAACCTAAATACATACTTATATTAAATTAAATAACGTTTTTACGTCACTTTGTGTTGCACAAAGTAACCAAAACCAAAAAACTTTTAGAAAAGTTTTAACAAAACAAAGTAAAGGTTTATTTTAGGTCTTGCCAGTTCGGTGGTGGCATAATTTTAAGGCTTTGAATTTCAGACTACGCTATCGCTCATGCATATTTATGTAAAAACTTTAAGTTTCAGTCAAAAAACCCCTAAAACGCCGTTGAGCTTTTTTATGCGTAATTAGTTTGTGTAGAGTTTAAAATTAAAGAAAAATAAAAAACTACTTAATTTTTACTAAAAGTATGCATTTATCTAACTAAACTAATGAAAAAAACTTGGAATTAGGCTTTTTTGTGCTGTTAGTCGAATTAAAATATAGCAAAAGTGAACGTTAGTGGTGAACAAAGCACGCCTATTAAGCTTCACTCAAGCCGAATTGTTCTAACTAAACTTAACCCAAATAATAGATTTTGTAAAACTTTTCTAAAAAGTTTTTCTCTTGAGTTCTTGGAGAGCCAAGAACTGCCAAACGGCGAGTGCTAAAAGAAAAAATATAACTTTAATTTAAAAAATAATTAATTCCATTTACAAAATAAGTAAAACCAAACGCCAATTATAAATAAAACATAACTTTAATTAATAAATTTAACTGGTAGAAGTTGAAAACAAACATTATAATGAAAAAAACAAATTAAAAATAAGTATAATTTATGTAAAAAGTTTTAACTACAATTAAGTTTGCTATGGTATATTTTGATTACGAAAATTACAAAAGGAGGTAAAAAAATGGTTTTTAGACATGAATTTAAACATGAGATAACAGAACACGACTTCATAGTTTTAAAGTCTAAACTTTCGTGTGCTTTAATTCCCGACAATAACGGTGACAACGGAAAATATAAAATACGAAGTCTATATTTTGATAATATATATGACAGTGCATTACGAGAAAAAGTTGATGGTGTAAATCATAGGGAAAAATTTCGCATTCGTTCCTATGATGGAGATGCAAATTTTATAAGACTTGAGAAAAAAAGTAAAATAAATGGGCTAACAAATAAAATTAGTGCGAGAATATCAGCAGAACAAGTGCAAAAAATAATAGATGGTGATATAGAGTTTATGAAAGACAGCCCTGAAGCACTAGTGAGAGAACTTTATTTAAAAATGCACACAAAAGCACTTTTGCCAAAAACTTTGGTAGACTATACAAGGCAAGCATATACTCACCCTGCAGGAAATGTTCGAATAACTTTAGACTATGATATAAAAACAGGGTTATCATGCTATGATTTTTTAAATAATGAATGCGTAACTGTTACAGCTGGGGAGAAAGTTGCGATTTTAGAAGTGAAATGGGACGAATTTCTTCCAGATTTCGTTCGTGATTTAGTACAAATAAAAACTTTGCATTCGTCGGCGTTTTCAAAATACGCAGCGTGCAGAGTATATGGTTAATTTAAGGAGAAAAAAACAATGACATTTAATGATATTTTTCAATCAAATTTTTTAGAAAATATGAATACAGTAACGCTATTTGATATGACATTAGCACTTGCACTTTCTTTTGGTATGGGACTATTTATATTTATGGTTTACAAAAAAACATACGCAGGAGTTATGTATTCTTCAAACTTTGGAGTTACTTTAGTGGCACTTACAATGATTGCAACTTTAGTTATATTAGCAGTTACATCAAACGTGGTTTTATCACTAGGTATGGTAGGTGCACTTTCTATAGTTCGTTTTAGAACAGCTATAAAAGACCCACTTGATATTGCATTTTTATTCTGGTCTTTAGCAGTAGGTATAGTTTTAGCTGCTGGTATGATTCCACTTGCTGTGCTTGGTAGCTTATTTATAGGTGCAGTTTTTATTATCTTCGTAAACAAAACAACGCATCAAAACCCATATATGGTAATTTTATCTTGTGTTAATCAAGAAAGCGAAGAAGAAGCGACTTCTTTCTTAGAAAAAAATGTTAAAAGAAGTGTTTTAAAAAGCAAAACAGTAAGAAAAGGTCAAATAGACATAAATATAGAAATACGTTTAAAAGATGATGATACAGATTTTGTAAACGAATTAACAGAAATTGACGGCGTAAATAGTGCTGTTTTAGTAAGCTTTAATGGAGAATACATGGGCTAAGGAGGAAAAAATATATGTTGACACATAAAAATATAGATAAAATTGGGTGTGTCGTTGTAGTTTTTTGTATTATTCTTTCGATATTTTCTATGAACGCTGAAAATTTAGGTGTAACTCAAGCAGAAAATACACATTCGTATGAAACACAAATGTTTTCAGAAGTTTCTATTAATACTATTGATATAATAGTTGACGAAGACGATTGGCAAAATCTTTTAGACAATGCGTCGGATAAAGAATATATAAATAGCAATATGTATATAAATGGCGAATACTATACAAATATTGCTATTCGTGCAAAAGGTAACAGCTCGCTTTCTATGGTGCAATCTAGCGATTCTGATAGATATAGCTTTAAAATAGAATTCGACCATTATGATAGCACAAAAACTTATTATGGTTTAGACAAACTTTGTCTTAACAATATAATTCAAGATTATACTTATATGAAAGATTATCTTGCATATACTTTAATGGGTGAATTTGGTGTGCCTTCGCCTTTAGTAAATTATACAAATGTTAGTATAAATGGTGAAGAATTTGGGCTATACCTTGCTGTAGAAGCTATCGAAGAATCATTTTTACAAAGAAATTATGGTAATAATTACGGTTATGCTTATAAACCAGAAACTTCAAGTGGAGCTGGTGGTGGTGGCGATATGGGTGGTATGCAACAAGGTGGCATGGGAGAAATGCCAAATATGGGTGCTATGCCAGATGTTACAGACACAGCAGAAATGGCTGAAATGATAGCTCAAATGACAGGTTTAGATGCAACCGAAATAGCAAAACTTATAGATGGTGTAACTGATGCAAACGAAATTTTTGCGATTATATCATCTTTAATGGGTGACACTGAAATGATGATGCCAGGCATGCAACAAGGGGTAACTCAAGATATGGCACAAGGTGGCATGCAACAAGGGGTAACTCAAGATATGGCACAAGGTGGCATGCAACAAGATGTAACTCAAGATATGGCACAAGGTGGCATGCAACAAGATGTAACTCAAGATATGGCACAAGGTGGCATGCAACAAACAAGACCTGATATGACTGGTGGAATGGGTATGACTGGTAGCACAACAACTGGTACAACTAGTTTTATTAGCAGTTCTTTAGGATATTCAAGCGATAATGTAGATGATTATGCATATATATTTGATAATTCAATTTCAAATATATCAAGCACAGATAAAGAAAGACTAATTTCATCAATAAAACAAATTTCTGAGCAAGAAAATTTAGAAAATGTGCTTAATGTAGAAGAAGTTATACGTTACTTTGTGGTTCATAATTTCTTATTAAACTTTGATAGTTATACAGGTTCAATAATGCATAACTACTATATATATGAAGAACACGGAGAAATTAGCATGTTGCCGTGGGACTATAATTTATCTTTTATAGCTTTCCAAGGAAATCTTAGCACTGAAGAGCTAGTAAATTTACCTATAGATACACCAGTTTCTTCGGGAACGGTAGAATCTAGAGCAATGCTAACTTGGATATTCGATAATGAAGAATATACAGAGCTTTATCATGAACTTTTCAACGAATTTGTTGAAGAAATGTATGAAAGTGGATATATTTTCAGTCTTATGGACGAAGTTTATAATGTTATAGACGAACATGTAGAAAACGACCCGTCTAAATTCTGTACGTATGAAGATTTTATAAAAGGTGTTGATACATTAAAAGAATTTATCGCACTTAGATTTGAGAGCATAAAAGGTCAACTTTCGGGAGAAATTCCATCAACTGCAGAAGGTCAAACGGCTGATTCATCAACGCTTATAAGTGCAAGCCATATAAATGCATCAGATGCAGGTTCTGTTCAAATGTCTACTGGTGGAGGAACTGACCGAAATCAAGGTGGAACAAATAACAGACAAGAGCAAACGACTGGAAATACTGGAATGACTGATGTGCAAGGTCAAGTAGGAGCGAATACTGGAATGACTGATGTGCAAGGTCAAGTAGGAGCAAACACTGGAAAGACTGATATGCA
>JAWXUO010000031.1:0-25933 GCA_044426355.1 Clostridia bacterium
TAACTAACTTAACACTAGTATAACAGCAAGAGAAAAATTTGTCAATAGGTTTTTTGAAAAAATATACTAAAAAAGTATACTTAAAAAAAGGCACTAAAAAACACCGATAAAAAACGGTGTACTTTAGCGATTTATAAAAAAGATTTACTGTTAGTCTTAACTAACTTAACACTAGTATAACAGCAAGAGAAAAATTTGTCAATAGGTTTTTGAAAAAATATACTAAAAAAGTATAATATGATAAAATGTTTCTTAGCAAGTCGCAATTTGTTGACATAATAATAGGTATATGATAATATTAAATAAGAAAATATTTGGAGGTTTTGTAGATGATAAACGCTATGATTATAGATGAAAAAGATGATGTTATAGTAGCGATTGAACCAATAAAGCAAGGCGATGAAATTTTTTATAAAATAAATGATGAAGAATTTTCTCTAAAAGCACTAGAAGATATAATAATATATCATAAAGTTGCAATACGAGATATTTTAAAAGATACACCTATTAATAAATATGGTGAGCATATAGGCGTTGCAAGCCGTGATGTAAAAAAGGGCGAGCATATGCATACACATAATATAAGCGAACGTAGAGAAAATTTAAAAGTGTAGGGGGTATGAGCTGTGGAATTTATGGGATATAGCAGACCAGATGGCAGAATTGGAATAAGAAATCATGTTTTGATATTGCCAGCTAGTGTATGTGCTTCAGATACTACAAGGATTATTGCATCAAATGTTCAAGGAACTGTTACTTTTAATAATCAAAATGGTTGTGCTCAAGTGCCATCTGACCAAGAATTAACTATGGACGTAATGGCAGGTTTTGCATCAAATCCAAATGTATATGGAACTATTGTTGTATCTTTAGGTTGTGAAAATTGTCAAATGGATTTAGTAACAAAAGCTATTAAAGAGCGAACTAATAAACCTTTAGAAACACTTGTTATACAAGAAGTTGGTGGAACTATAAAAACTATAGAACTTGCAACACGTATGGCACAAGAAATGGTAGCGAAAGCATCTTTGCAACAAAAAGAACCGTTTGACATATCGAATTTAATTATAGGAACTGAATGTGGAGGTTCAGACCCAACGTCAGGACTTGCCTCAAACCCACTTATAGGTAGGCTAAGCGACCTTATCGTAGAACATGGTGGAACTACTGTTTTGTCAGAAACTACAGAGTTTATAGGTGCAGAACATATTTTGGCAAAACGTGCTGTAAATAAAGAAATACATGATAGAATATATGAAATCGTATACCGTTTTGAAGAATCACTAAGACGTGTAGGCGAAGAAGTTCGTGTAGGAAATCCATCACCAGGGAATAAAGCAGGTGGGATAACCACTTTAGAAGAAAAATCGCTAGGTTGCATACATAAAAGTGGGCATACGCAGATAAATGCAGTATATGATTATGCAAAACAGCTAAAAACAAACGAAGGTTTAGTTATAATGGACACACCAGGGAGTGACCCTGCTTCTGTTACAGCGATGGTAGCAGGTGGTTGTCAACTGGTTGTTTTTTCAACAGGACGTGGAACACCTACTGGAAATCCTATCGCACCAGTTGTTAAAATTACAGGTAATAGAATAACCTTTGAAAAAATGATAGATAATATGGACATTGACGCAAGTCCTATTATATATGGCGAAAAAACATTAGAAAAAATGGGCGATGAACTATTAGAATATATCGTACAAGTATCCTCAGGACAACAAACTAAGGCAGAAATTTTAGGATATATCGAACTGGCTATCGCTCGAGTATGTAATTACACATAAGAAGGAGAAAGTATGAAATTTTTAAATTTTGAACAAAACCAAAAAACGCAACTTGGAGTTATTTACAAAGAAGAAGTTATCGCTATTTCTAGCATAAAAGGATATGAAAATATTACTTGCATGATAGAGCTTATCAAAAAAGTAGGTGATGATGTTAAAACTTTAGAAAAAGCTATTTTAGATAGTGGAAACCTTGAAAAATACGATGAATCAAAAGTTGTAGTTAAATCACCAATCAAAAAACCTATACACGATGTATTGTGCGTTGGCGTAAATTATAAAGCACATTTAGAAGAATCTGTTAAAGCGATGCCGAGTATCGAAGAACCTAAAAAACCTGTTTTCTTTTCAAAAAGAAGTAGTAATATTTTAGGACCTGTAGACGATGTTCCGAATGTAGAAAAATGGGAAACAGATTTTGACTACGAAGTAGAACTTGCAGTTATTATCGGAAAGGAAGGAATAGACATTAAAGCGTCTGAGGTGGAAGATTATATTTTCGGATATAGCGTATTTAACGATTTATCTGCTAGAAATTTGCAAAAATCACATCAACAATGGTATAAAGGTAAAAGCTTAGATAATACATCTATTATGGGACCATATATCGTACATAAAAGCGAGATTGCATACCCACCACAACTAGACATTAGCTGTAGCATAAACGGAGAAGTTCGCCAAAGTTCTAATACAAATATGTTAATACATGATATTGGTTCTCTTATAGAACAATTATCAGCTGGTTGTACTTTAGAAGCTGGGGATATAATTATTACGGGAACACCAGCAGGTGTTGGCATGGGATTTAATCCACCTAAGTATTTAAAAATTGGCGATGTTATGGAATGTACTGTAGAAAAAGTTGGTACAATAACTAATAAAATAGTATAAAAAATTTTAAAGGAACGAGTAAAATCGTTCCTTTTGTTTTGCGAAAATAATTACATTTAAAAATTAATGCGTCCACGGAAGAAAGTCGAGATTTTTAAGACTGAAAGTTTTAAATCGCTGACGAAACAGCGAAAAGCTTTTTGGATTTTAATTCAATAAAACTACGAAAAAATCTGTGAATGTAAGGACAGTCAATACTATAAATTTTAAAATAAAGCTAAAAAACAATGTTTTTATACAGGAAATTATGCAGTTTGACTAAAATTAAAAATAGATTATTCAAATGAGTGACACATCTAACAAATAAAATGTGATATTCGATACTTTGGTTGTGCAATTTAACGCATATTCGTATGAATGTAGTATATCTAAAAAACAGATATTAGTTAATTTGCACAAAAGATGAATTCGATTAAACAATGCTTGATATTATTTTAGGAAGAAAATAAATTGTAAGTTATGCACAAAAAGTGATTTTAAAAATACACACAAAAAAGATTGGTAGTTAAAATTTGCAAAATTATACACTATGCACAATGTTAAAAATGCAATTTTATTAAATAAGAATATTTAGACAATGAAATCAATGATTATATGCGTTGTGATTGTATAAAATTAACAATAAAAAGTTTATTTAAAATGATATTAAGTTGATTTTGAGTTTTGGAATGAGCAATTTAAACAAATGTTGTTTTAGATTATAAGTCTGAAAATATAGTCTTTTTAATATATTCTATTTTGTTAAATATATACAAAAAGACGCAAAAAGAGTGCAGATATAAGTCTACACTCAATTCGCTATATTATTTTAAGGGACGCGTTTAGTTAGTGTCTTCATCATCTTGAAGAGCATCATAATTTTCTTCGCCTGTTCTAATTTTTACAACGTTTGAAACGTCGTATACGAAGATTTTACCATCACCGATTTTACCAGTATAAAGTGCTTGTTTGATTGTTGTAATTATAGTATCTAGTGGAATTTTTGCAACAACGATTTCTACTTTAACTTTTGGAAGTAATGTAGTTTCTACAGCAGAACCACGGTACACTGTAGATGAACCTTTTTGCATACCACAACCTAGAACTTGAGTTACAGTCATACCTGTTACGCCGATTGCATCAAGTGCGTTTTTAAGTCTATCGAATTTTGCTTGATTTGTAACAACAACAATTTTTTTGATTTCAGCATCTACATTCGATTTGTTAGCTACAGGAATAGCAACGTCAGATGGAACAGCGATTTCTTCTGTAGAAACTGCAAGGTCAATACTTAAATCAATTGGCATAAAGTCTGCGTAACTGCTGTTTAATCCGTGTTCTGTAGAGTCAAGACCTAAAATTTCTTCTTCAGTAGATACACGTAAACCGTGGAATTTGTTAATTAGGAAGAAAGAAAGGCTTATTGTAATAGTAGTCCAAATGATTACAGCTAAAACACCAATAAATTGAATAACAAGAAGGTCTGCTCCACCACCGTAGAATAAACCGTCGTTTACATCAAGTAAACCTACTGCTAAAGTACCCCAGATACCATTTACACCGTGTACTGCGATTGCCCCTACTGGGTCATCTATTTTTAGTTTAATATCAATAAATTCTACAGCTAATACTACTAAAATACCAGCTACTAAACCTACTACGATTGCACCGAATGCATCTAAATTTGCACAACCTGCTGTGATACCAACAAGACCAGCTAGAGATGCGTTTAGTGTCATAGAAACGTCAGGTTTGCCATTTTTAACCCATGTGAAAATCATTGTAGTAACTGATGCAACTGCAGGAGCTACTGTTGTTGTAAGGAATATAGAAGCTAAACCACCGATGCCATCTAATTGTGTAGCAGCAGCACCGTTAAATCCGTACCAACCAAACCATAGAATGAACACACCAAGTGCACCTAAAGTTAAGTTATGTCCAGGAAATGCTTTAACTATTGTTTCGCCTGTTTTAGGGTCTTTAACATATTTACCAATACGAGGTCCTAAGAATAATACACCGACTAAAGCAGCAACACCACCAACAGTATGTATAGCAGCAGAACCAGCAAAGTCTACAAATCCCATTTGGAATAACCAACCTTGTGAGTTCCAAATCCAACCTGCTTCGATAGGATAGATAATAGCACTAAGTGAAGCACTATAGAATAAATATGCACTAAATTTTGTTCTTTCTGCCATAGCACCTGAAACGATTGTTGCAGTAGTAGCACAGAAAACTAAGTTGAATACAAAAGATGACCAGTCAAAATTTGCATAGTCTGTAAAAATATCGTAGTTTGGGATACCGATTAATCCACCTATGTAGTTATCGCTCATCATAAGAGCAAAACCGATTGTTATGAACATTACTGTACCCATACAGAAGTCCATAAGATTTTTCATAATAATGTTACCAGCGTTTTTTGCACGAGTAAAACCAGTTTCTACCATTGCAAAACCAGCTTGCATAAAGAATACGAGAGCAGCCCCTATAAGAAACCATACGCCGTATAATTCGTCTAATATAAATGTAGCGTCCATAAAATAATCCTCCAAATAAATATAAAAGAGGTGTATCCTAAGCTGTAAAATACATTACAGTTAAAATACACCCCGTTGTGTTTTGATATTAGTTTACGCTGTATAAAATTTCAGCATAAGTTGGTAAACTCCAGTGTTTTTTAGGAACTAAAGTTTCTAGTTCGTCGATTACAACACGAACTTCTACAGTTTGTTCGTAAACAGATTTACGGAAATATACTGCAAGTTCTTTAGAATCTTCGATAGATGATGAATTAACAAGTGCATTTTCAAGTACATCTAACTTTTCAATCATTGAAGAAGTAAGAGCTGATACTTTTGTTGCAAGGTCTGTGTCGAATTTAGCATCTATTCCACAAGCTTTTTTGCCAGTGATTAGAGAAAGTAATTCGCCTTGGAAACTCATAGAAGAAGGTAAAACTTCTTTTTTAACTAGGTCAATTAAAGTTAAAGCTTCGATATTGATAGTTTTAATATATTCTTCTAAAACAATTTCGTATCTTGCGTGAACTTCACCTTCTGTAAATACATTATGTTTTGTAAATACAGCAACATTTTTAGGTAAAATGAAAGTAGGAAGTGCTTCTACTGTAGTTTTAAGATTTAATAAACCACGTTTTTCAGCTTCTACAACCCATTCGTCAGAATAGTTATTACCATTAAATATAATTTGTTTGTTTTCTTTGATAGTTTTTTGTACTAAAACAGCTAGAGATGCTTTAAAATCAGAAGCTTTTTCTAGTTCGTCAGCAAATACATTTAAAACTTCTGCAACGATAGTATTTAATACAATGTTAGGACCAGAGATTGAGAACGAAGAACCAAGCATACGGAATTCAAATTTATTTCCTGTAAATGCAAATGGAGATGTTCTGTTACGGTCTGTAGTATCTTTAGGGAAAGGAGGTAAAACAGTAGCTCCTAGTTCCATGTTGATGTGTTCAACGTCTTTGTAATTTGCACCTGTGTCTAAAGCTTCGATAATGCTGTTTAGTTCATCACCTAAGAATACAGAAACAATTGCAGGAGGTGCTTCGTTTGCACCTAGACGGTGGTCGTTACCTGCGTTTGCAACAGATAAACGTAATAAATCTTGATATTCGTTAACAGCTTTTATAACAGCTACTAAGAATAAAACAAATTGTGCATTTTCGTATGGTGTTTCGCCTGGTTCTAAAAGGTTTAAACCTGTGTCAGTAGAAAGCGACCAGTTGTTATGTTTACCAGAACCGTTAACGCCTGCGAAAGGTTTTTCGTGAAGTAGGCAAGCTAAACCGTGACGGTCTGCAACAGATTTCATAAGTTCCATAGTAAGTTGGTTGTGGTCAGTTGCAATATTTGTTGTTGTAAATATTGGAGCAAGCTCGTGTTGACCAGGAGCAACTTCGTTATGTTTTGTTTTAGCGTAGATACCAAGTTTCCAAAGTTCTGCGTCTAAATCTTTCATGTAATTTGCAACACGAGATTTAAGTGTTCCAAAGTAGTGGTCATCTAATTCTTGACCTTTAGGTGGTCTTGCACCAAATAATGTTCTACCACAATACATAAGGTCAGGACGTTGTAAGTATACTGATTTATCTACTAAGAAATATTCTTGTTCAGGTCCTACTGTAGAGTTTACAGCTTTTGCTGTTGTATTACCAAACAAACGTAAAATACGTAATGCTTGAGTATTTACAGCGTCCATAGAACGAAGAAGAGGAGTTTTTTTATCTAAAGCTTCACCTGAATAAGAACAGAAAGCTGTAGGAATACATAAAGTACCATCTTTAATAAATGCATATGAAGTAGTGTCCCATACTGTGTAGCCACGAGCTTCAAAAGTACTTCTAATACCACCATTTGGGAAAGAAGATGCATCAGGTTCGCCACGAACTAATTCTTTACCTGAGAACTCCATGATAATATTGCCATCATCAGTTGGAGAGATAAAGCTATCGTGTTTTTCTGCAGTGATACCAGTCATTGGTTGGAACCAGTGAGTAAAGTGAGTTGCACCTTTCTCTGTTGCCCAATCTTTCATTGCAGCTGCAACAATGTTTGCAACTTCAATTTCAAGAGATGTGCCTTCTAAGATAGTTTTTTTAAGTGCTTTGTATGTATCCTTTGGCAATTTATCTCTCATTGCTGAGTCGCCAAACACCATACTACCGAATAATTCTGGAACTTGTTTCATAAATTTGTCCTCCTAAAATAATTATATAAAAATAAAAAAAAGATGTCGCAAGCCTAGTAGCTCACAACACCTTTGTTGTTTATAAATGTATTATATGCTTTATGAGCTTAAATGTCAACATCTTTTTGAAAAATATTTTTAAAATGCTTTTTTGCATAAAAAAATAAAATTAAAGCGAAAACTTTTAGTTAAGTTTACTATAAAACTTTTTCTTCGCTGAAATAACCTATTAATTTCATCTGCTTATATATTATTAATATGAATGGAGCAAGAATTGCACCGATAAAACCGAAAATTTTAGCACCTAAAAACATACAAATGATAGTTAAAAGGGGGCTTACGCCGATTTGCGTAGACAAAAGTTTTGGTTCGACAATATTGCGAATGATTATACACATAGTATAAATAACTATTAAATTAACAGTTTTTAATGAATTTCCTACTATAAATTCGTAAATTGCCCACGGAACTATAAAAAAACCAATTCCGACTGCTGGTAAAATATCAAATAGAGATATAAAAAAAGCAATACTTAAAAATCTATCTACTTTTATTATGTAAAAACCTAACGCAAGACCTGCAAAAGTTATGCACAATACGATAAAATATGACATTACAAAAGTTTTTAGTGTTGTTAGAATACAATTTTTTATATCACGGACAACTTTTAACCGATTTCTATTTAAAAGTTCTTGCAAAAAATCATATTCAAAGCTTGTAAGAAAGCTTGAAAGTATTGTAAGAATACAGTTTAATAATATGTTTGGCAAAGTTTTTGCGATATTTGACATGGTTTTTGCAAAATATATAGACATATCTAATATTATAGAACTAGCTTGCGAAGAAAAAATATCGAAAATTTCTATAAAAGTATTTGAAAAGCCGTTTTTTATAAGAAAATCATCAATCGTAATTTTTAAATTTGAAATTAAGTCTAAATAAAAACTAAAGTCATGCATTTGTAAATCTAGGTTTTTTATACTTAGAAAAATTTTTGAGAAAACAAAGTATACAAAAATCGAAATGCTAACGTAGAATATTGATGCAACTAAAAAAATAGAAGTTTTTATAGATAAATTTAAGCTTTGGCTTATAAATTTTGAAAAAGGCTGTAAAATTAATGCGATGAATAAACCTAAGATTATAGGAAAAAATATATTTAATATATATTTAGTGAAAACGAAAACTAAAACGAATATTATAAAATAATATAATACATCTATAATGAAATCTTTTTTTATAAAATCACCCCTTTTTTTAAATATATGTAAAAATTTATTTTTTATTGATATTTATTTTTTAATGTGTTATTATGAATATGAAGGGAGAGTTGCTTATGATACATCAATCGGGAGAAGACTATTTAGAAACAATTTTATTATTAAAAAGAGAAAAAGGTTATGTTCGCTCTATAGATATTGCTACAAAATTAGGATATAGCAAGCCTAGCATATCTCGTGCTATGACTATTTTGAAAAAAGAAAACTTTATAGTTATGGACGAAAAAGGATATATCACATTAACAGACATTGGTATGGAAATGGCACAAAAAATTTATTTGCGTCATGAAACAATAACACAATTTCTTGTAAAATCACTTAATTTAGATGAAAAAATAGCAGAAGATGATGCGTGTAAAATAGAACACGTAATTTCAGAAGAAACTTTAATGAAAATGCAAGATTATATAAAAGATAACTAAATTTGAGATATATTAGCAAATTTGTAAACATGAAAAGTCCATAAAAACACTGGTTTATAAAAATATATATAAGTTGGATTTTTTTCATTCTATCTTATGTGATACATCGAAAAAACAGCGTTTTTTTATAGCTTTTTTAAAAGTATACTTTTTTAGTATATTTTTTCTAAAAACCTATTGACAAAGATTTGTTTTACTGCTATAATTATTTTAAAGTTAGTCAAGACTAACCGTAAACCTCTTTATAAATCGCTAAAAAGCACTGACTCTAGTCGGTGCTTTTTAGTGTCCGTTTATAAAAATGGATATTAAAACAAAATAATTGCTATAAAATTATGTAAAAATCGCATGAAAAAGCAATAAAATTTAATAATTATAAAAAGTAATTAAAAGTTTTTTTAGTTGACAAAAGCCCACTTAAATAGTATAATATTTAGAAGAACAATGACGTTCATCTAATCAATGTAAAAGGGGTAAGCATGTCTATTTGCATTTATATGATGAGCGTCATTTTGTAATTAAGATTTTTAAGGAGGATAAAATGTCAACTAATATTCAAGATATTATGTCATTTATACATGAAAATGATGTTAAATTTGTTCGTCTAGCTTTTTGCGACCCATTTGGTACGCATAAGAATATTTCTATAATGTCAGATGAGCTTGAATCTGCGTTTACAGAAGGAGTGTGTTTTGATTCATCGGCGATAAACGGTTTTTTAGACACAAATCAACCTGATTTGTTGTTATTTCCAGACCCTGAAACGCTTACTATTTTACCATGGAGACCATACCCTGGTCGTGTGGTGAGATTTTTTTGTAATATAAAATATCCAGATAAAACACCTTTTGAGCGTGATAGCAGATTTATTTTAAAACAAGCACTAGATAGAGCAGAAAAAATGGGGTATGCATGTAATGTAGGTTTTGAGTGCGAATTTTACTTATTTAAAACCGATATAGATGGATTACCTACAAAAAACACACTTGATAGTGGTGGATATTTTGATATTTCTCCTTTAGATAAAGGCGAGGATATACGCCGTGAGATTTGTTTGTATCTCGAAGAAATGGGGCTTGCTCCAAAAAGTTCTCGACATAATGAAGGTCCTGGGCAAAATGAAATTGTAATAAAAGCGACAGATGGGCTAACTTCTGCAGATAATTTTATAAGTTTTAAGTCTGTTGTAAAATCTATAGCAGAAAGAAACGGTTTGTATGCATCTTTTATGCCAAAACCTATTTTAGATAATAGTGGTAGTGGGTTACATATAAATATATCTCTTGAAAAAGACGGCAAAAAAATATTTGAACATGTAGAAGATAACGGAGTTGCACAAGGCTTTATTGAAGGTGTTTTGAGAAAATCACCAGATATGACATTGTTTTTAAATCCTATATCAAATTCTTACGAAAGACTAGGAGAATATGCAGCACCGTCTACAGTTTCGTGGTCACTTCTTGATAGATATCAATTAATTAGAGTAACTCCTTTAAAATCTAAAAGCGAATATATGGAGTTTCGTTCGGCAGACCCATCGAGCAACCCTTATATATGTATAGCACTTTTAATAAACGCAGGACTTGATGGCATAGAAAACAAATTAGAGCTACGACCTGCAACAGATACGCATACAAATGATGAAAAACTAGAAAAACTGCCATGCTCTTTAGAAAAAGCAGTAAAAGTTGCACAAGAAAGTGACTTTATAAAAAAATATTTAGACGAAAACTTTGTAAATAAATACTTTAGCATAAAACAAAAAGAAGTAGAAGAATTTTCTAACGCAAAAGATATATCAGAATTTTATGATAAAAAATATTTTATGATAATATAAGATGCGAAAAATAAAGAGGAGGACAGCTTTTTGCAAAGTGCATTAATAATTTCAAGTACTGAAAAAGGAAATGATTTTTTTATAAGTATGCTAAGACAAATTTCATGCACAAAAGTGTCAGCCGTTAAAACTTGTGGAGAAACAAGACGATTGATGATGGAACGACCTTTTGACCTTTATATTATAAATAGTCCTTTAACAGACGAAACAGGAGAAAATTTATCTGTTCATATAGCAACAAATACAATGGCACAAGTTATTTTAATTACAAAACCAGAGCATTATGATGTGATTTCTTCAAAGGTAGAAGATTTTGGAGTTATAACAGTAACTAAGCCGATAAATAGGCATATGTTTTGGTCTTCTTTAAAACTAGCTAAGGCATCGTATCATAGAATATCTAAAATAAGTAATGAAAATAATAAATTATTGCAACAGATAGACGATATAAAAGCAGTAAATCGTGCAAAATATGTGCTTATTAAATATCTAAGCATGACAGAGCCTGAGGCACATAAGCATATAGAAAAAAGTGCGATGGACCTTAGAATTTCTAAACGTGAAGTAGCACAAAAAATATTAAAAACATATCAAAATTAATAACGGAAGGTTTGAAAATGACAAAATACATATTTGTAACAGGTGGTGTTGTGTCGGGTCTTGGAAAAGGCATAACGGCAGCAGCACTTGGTAGACTTTTAAAGCAAAGAGGATATAAAGTAGCAGCACAAAAACTAGACCCTTATATGAATGTAGACCCAGGTACAATGAGTCCTTTGCAACATGGCGAAGTTTTTGTAACAGATGATGGTGGCGAAACAGACCTTGATTTAGGTCACTATGAACGTTTTATAGATGAAAGTTTAACAAAATTTTCAAATTTAACATCAGGTAAAGTATATTTTAGCGTACTAACAAGAGAACGCTCTGGTGGATATTTAGGCGAAACAGTTCAAGTTATACCACATATTACAAATGAAATTAAAGATTTTATATATAAAACATCAGAAAAAACATCGGCTGATATATTAATAACAGAAATCGGTGGAACAACAGGGGATATAGAAAGCCAACCTTTTTTAGAGGCTATTCGTCAAATATCTATAGAACAAGAACGAAACAATTGTCTTTTTATTCATGTCGCTTTAGTTCCATATCTTAAAGGTTCTAATGAACATAAATCAAAACCTGCACAACATTCTGTAAAAGAACTTCGTGGAATAGGTATTTCTCCAAATATCATAGTAGCTCGCTCTGATGAGCCACTAAGTGATGGAATAGCTAAAAAAATTGCATTGTTTTGTAATGTAAAAGAAGATTGTGTTATAGAAAATATAACTTTGTCTTCGCTATACGAAGCACCTATTATGTTGCACCAAAACGGTTTAGATGATGTTGTTTGTCGTGAACTAAATTTAAAAACTGACGCACCTGACCTTACTGAGTGGAACGAGCTTTGTGAAAAAATTAAAAAAGTTTCAAAAACGGTTAAAATTGCAATGGTTGGAAAATATATATCACTACAAGATGCGTATCTTTCTGTTATAGAAAGTTTAAGACATGCAGGGATAGACAGTGGGCATAGCGTAGAAATTAAATGGGTTGATAGCGAAACGGTAACTGACACGACTGTAAACGAACTTTTAAGCGATGTAGACGGAATTTTAATCCCTGGTGGATTTGGCGAAAGAGGCATCGAGGGAATGATAACAGCTTGTAAATTTGCTCGTGAAAATAATGTTCCTTTCCTTGGAATTTGTCTTGGTATGCAAATTACTGTTATAGAATACGCAAGAAATGTTTTAGGTTTAAAAGATGCACATTCATCTGAATTTACAGATACTAAAAACCCAGTAATACACATTATGGAAGAGCAAATTGGCATAATTCATAAAGGTGGTACAATGCGACTTGGGGCATACCCTTGTAAAGTTTTAGAAGAAAGTAAATTAAAAGAAATTTACGATGAAAATATGATTTCAGAACGTCATCGTCATAGATATGAATTTAACAATGATTATCGTGAGAAACTAGAACAAGCAGGGCTTAAAGTTTCTGGTACTTCGCCTGATAATAATTTAGTAGAAGCTGTAGAAGTTGTTGGTAATAATTATTTTGTTGCAGTACAATTTCACCCAGAATTTAAAAGTAGACCAAATAAGCCACACCCACTTTTCAAAGGTTTGGTAAATAATGCTATAAAAAATAAAAAAACTAAATAAAACGGAGGATTTAAAATGAAAATCAATCAAAATTACAAAAATCTAAAGGATAGTTATCTTTTTGCAAATATTGCAAAAAAAGTTCGTGAGTTTTCGGAAGCAAACCCAGATAAAAAAGTTATTAGACTTGGAATAGGCGACGTTACTCTTCCTTTAGCACCTGCTGTAATTTCTGCAATGCACAAAGCTGTTGACGAAATGGGAGCAAAAGAAACTTTTAAAGGATATGGAGATGAGCAAGGTTACGGTTTTTTACGTGAAACATTACAAGCTTATTATGCTAAAAAAGATGTAACGTTAGATTTATCGGAAATTTTCATCAGCGATGGTGCAAAAAGCGATTTAGGTAATATTCTAGATATTTTTGATACTGATAACGTTGTATTAATTCCAGACCCTGTATACCCTGTATATGTTGACACAAATATCATGGCTGGCAGAAAAACTATCTTTATGGAAGGTAATGAAAGCAATAATTTCTTACCAATGCCAGATAGTTCGGTAGATTGCGATATAATTTATCTTTGTTCGCCAAACAACCCAACAGGTGGTGTTTATAATAAAACACAACTAAAAGCATGGGTAGACTATGCGATTTCTAAAAATGCTGTAATTTTATTTGATTGTGCATACGAAATATTCATCGCAGACGAATCTCTTCCTACTAGCATTTTCCAAATTGAAGGTGCAGAAAAATGTGCTATAGAATTTTGTTCTATGTCTAAAACTGCTGGTTTCACAGGTGTTAGATGTGGCTACACTGTAGTTCCAAATACGCTTGTATATGATGATAAATCTTTAAATAAACTTTGGTTACGCCGTCAAACTACAAAATTTAATGGTGTTCCATATATCGTTCAATGTGGTGCAAATGCAGTATTCACTGATGAGGGTTATGCTCAAATTAAAGAAAGTGTTGCATACTACATGAATAATGCAAAAATTATTGCAAAAACTTTAGATGAAATGAAAATCTGGTATATCGGTGGCGATAATTCACCATATATCTGGTTGAAATGTCCAAATAATATGTCATCTTGGGAATTTTTCGATTACCTATTAGAAAAAGCAAATGTTGTAGGTACTCCTGGTGAAGGATTTGGAACACAAGGCGAAGGATTTTTCCGTTTAACAGCTTTTGGTGCAAAAGAAAATGTAGAAGAGGCTATGGAAAGATTTAAAAAATTAACATTTTAATATATGCCGACACTAGTTTTTTAGTGTCGGCTTTTAAAACCAGGAGGATATTATGGAAAAAATAAAGCTAAGCAATGGCGAAAATATTAATAAACTCGGTCAAGGTACGTGGAACATGGGTGAGAATTTACAAAATGTAAATTCTGAGATTGCTACCATAAAAAAAGGAATAGACCTTGGGTTAAATCTTTTGGATACTGCTGAAATGTATGGAGAAGGGAACTCTGAGAGATTTATTTCAAAGGCTATAGAGGGCGTTTCTCGAGATGATTTATTTATAGTGTCAAAAGTGTATCCACACAACGCATGTAATAAAAAATTAGAAAAAAGCCTAGATAAATCACTTAAAAACCTTAAAACTGACTACCTAGACATGTATTTACTTCATTGGAAAGGCTCAGTTCCACTCGAAGAAACTGTTTTTGCTTTAGAAGAGCAGGTTAAAAAAGGAAAAATTAAAAGCTGGGGGGTTTCAAATTTTGATACAAGAGATATGGAGCAATTATTACAGATAGAAAACGGCAAAAACTGTAGGGTAAATCAAGTTATGTATCACTTAGGTTCTCGAGGTGTAGAATATGATTTATTGCCATATTTAACAGAGCAAAATATAGTACTTATGGCATATTGCCCTTTGGCTCAAGCTGGTAGACTAAAAAGTGATATATGGACAAACAATGTTGTAAATGATATAGCGAAAAAATATAATGTATCTGTAGCAAATGTGCTATTAAATTTTATAATGAGGCATAAAAATGTAATTGCAATACCGAAAGCATCAAAAATTTCTAATGTTGAAGATAACGCAAGGTCGCTTGATTTTTCATTAACAGATGAAGATATAAATTTACTGAATACGGAATTTCCTGCACCAACAACTAAGCAATATTTGGATATTGTTTAGAAAATTTTAAATTTTGTATTAAATTTCAAACTTTAGCAATACTAAATGCAACACCTCATAACTCACGGCTCACGCCTTAATAGTCAACTTTTTTGCAAATTTTCCGTAACGTCGCACAAAAATCACTTGCAAGACGAAAGTATTACTGCGTAATTTTTGTACAAATTAACGAAAAATTTATCTGAAAAAATTAAATATTATAGTTATGAGGAGTTGCCTAAAGCTATAGGGAGTGTGAATTTATGTCAGAAGAAAGCCGAAAAATACAAGATGAAAAAATACAAGATGATAGCAAAGAAATAAAAGATATTAGAGAAAATATTCACTGTATATCAATTATAGGTCAAATAGAGGGGCATACATCTTTGCAACCAGAGCAAAAATCCACAAAATACGAAGAAATTATACCGAAAATCGTTGCAATAGAGGAAAGTAAAGATGTAAAAGGTCTGTTGATTTTAGTAAATACTGTAGGTGGGGACGTAGAGAGTGGCTTAATGATAGCATCTGCCATATCAGGCATGAGTAAACCCACAGTAGCACTGGTTTTAGGTGGTGCTCACTCGATAGGAATACCAATAGCAGTGTCGGCAAATAAGACGTTTATCGCAAAATCTGCGAGCATGACAATCCACCCAGTAAGAATGAATGGCATGGTTATTGGTGTTCATCAAAGTTTTGAGCATTTCAAGAAAATCCAAGATAGAATTATCGACTTCGTGGTGGAGCATTCGAGTGTTAGTGATGAGCAGTTTCGTTCGCTTATGCTCAACACAGGCGAACTTGTAAGCGATGTTGGAACTATCGTAAACGGTGAAGAAGCTGTAAGTATTGGGCTTTGCGACGAGGTTGGGACGTTAAGTGAGGCTTTGAAGTGTTTGCACGAGATGATAGACCAGCGTGATGATAGCAATAAATAATAGTAAATAGAAAAAGACCACCTACTGGAATTTCAGTAGGTGGTTTGTGTTATGATTATAATACGTTAGAATATAAAATACCTAATCGGAGTGAGTGACAACAAGATAAATAACACACTCCCAAAACCGATTACTTTTAATATTTGCTTTGGATTGTTATATAAAACTAAAACAGTTGCTAAAAATAAAATTAGTTCTAAAAAATAAGATACATCAAAGTAGCTAAAATTAATACCTAAGTTAAAAGCTGTCATAGCCATTACAGCAAATATAAAGCTACTAATTACAACTGATACAGTGTGTGTTCCTTTTGCATACCAACATATTACTCCTAAAAAAGGAGATAATACCGTGATTAAAATCCATATCATCATATATGATTTCGGAAAAAATTCTGAAATAAAAACAGTATAAAGATAATAACTGCTTACCATTCCAATAAAAAACAATAAAACATTTAGTCCTGCACGAGTAGGATTTTTTGAATAAAATGATATGCAAGTAGCTATAAATATCCATATACCCATACGAGAAAAGAAATTACCAAAATCCAATTGTTCAATAAATATGGGTAGCAAATTACTTGCTGTTTCATCTAAAAATTTTGAAAATACTCCAAGAGCAATTCCCAAAATTAAAACAGCGACTGAGAATATTACTTTATTGCGATTTGAAATATATTTAGGTATTCTAATTGTGTTTAATTTTTCGAACATATAAACCTCTTATTGTATAAATAATCTTTACTACATCATACCACAAATTTCCATATAAATCAAATTTATGTGTCTTGTCTTGACACAAGCAGGCTTTGAAGTGTTTGCACGAGATGATTGATAATAACAACCCTAGATGAAAAAAAACATCTAGGGTTTACAAACGTAAAATGCAAGAAAGGGCTGAAATTTGAATTTAAGGCAACACCTCACAACTAACGGCTCACGCCGAAACCGTCAACTTTTTTGTAAATTTTATGTAACTATGCACAAAAATTACTTACAAGACGAAAGTATTACTGCATAATTTTTGCACAAATTAACGAGAAATTTATCTAAAAAATTTAACTATTATAGTTATGAGGTGTTGCCTTAATCATAGCTCTAGGTGACAATCAATCATCTGGAGTTTTTTTATTGACTTTTCAGCTAGATTCATTTATAATGATAACAGTGTTATCGTTAGAAAGGGGTAGAATATGAGAACAAAAACAGAAGGTCTATCAGAAAAACTAATAGAAGTCGCAAGGGTGGAGTTTTTAGAAAATGGCTATGAGTCAGCATCTCTTAGAAATATAGCAAAAAATGCAGAAATGACAACGGGTGCAATCTATCGCAGATACCCCGATAAAGAAGCTTTGTTTGATGTACTTGTAAAAGAAACTAAAGAAGGATTTTTACAAATGTTTAAATCGGCACAAGACGGTTTTTTTGACTTGATTGATGAAGAAAAAACAAACATCAGTTATGAACTTACAAATGACTACTTGCAAAAATTAGTCGAATATGTTTACGATAATTTAGAAGATTTTAAACTTATTTTATGCAGTGGTGAAGGTTCAAAACACCAAGATTTCCTACACGAACTAACCGAACTCGAAGTAACAAGAAAAAATGAGTACTATGAAATTTTGCGTAAAAATGGAAAACTCGAAGGAGAAATACATCCTGATGTTTTACATATGCTTGTTTCAGCTTATTTTACAAGTTTGTTTGAAGTTGTAAAACACGATATAAAAAAAGAAGAAGCACTAAAGCATATTTCACAAATAGCTACATTTTTTGAAAATGGATTTAAAAGCTTAATTAAGTTTATTTAGGAGGACTTATGGAAAAAGAAAAAAGTGGATTTAGTTACTTATCAAATTTTTTGATAGGTCACAAGAAAAGTATGTATACCTCGGTATTGCTTGCTGTTTTAGGCTCTGCCTGTGGAATGTTGCCATATTTTGCAGTATCAGCGATTATAACTGAAATTTTAAAAGGTACATCAGAAATTTCAGTATACATATACTTAGTATTATTTGCATTAGTCGGAGAATTATGTAGGTTATTATTTTCAACGATTTCAACAAATATAGCACACGAAACATCATTTGGGATAATCAAAAATATACGAAAAGCAATTACAGAAAAGTTATCAAAAGTACCTATGGGATATATATTAAATACACCATCTGGTAAATTTAAAACACTATTTGTAGATACAGTTGAGAAAATCGAAGTACCAATTTCGCATATGATACCAGAAATTACAGCTGGAGTTTTAATACCTGTTTGTATGATATCATATATGTTTTTTCTTGACTGGAGAGTAGCACTCGTGTCGCTTGTGACAATACCTATTGGATTTATATGCTATATGGGTATGACTAAAAATTATGAAGTAAGATACAAAGAAGTGATGAATGCACAAAAAAATATGGACGCATCTGTTGTAGAATACATAAACGGAATTGAAGTAATAAAAACGTTTAATCAATCAAAAACATCGTATGAAAAATACTCAAACGCAGTGACAGAAACCGAACGTATTCGTGCAAAGTGGATAAGCGATACAAACCCATATTACATATCAGGGCTTGCAATTATGCCATCAACACTTGTTTGCGTGCTTCCGTATGGAGCATATTTATATATGAACGGAAATATCGCAGGTGATACTTTAATCACACTAATTATTTTAGCATTAGGAATTATAAAGCCGTTAATTTCAGTTTTGCAATACACAGATAGACTAGCATCAGTTGACAGCACACTTAAAGAAGTCGCTGAAATATTAAGTGCAAAAGAAATTGAAAGACCTGAAAAATACGCAAAACTAAATGGAAATGATATAGAGTTTGAAAATGTTTCGTTTGCATATGATACAATTAATGTTTTAAATAATATCAGTTTTAAGGCTGTATCGAATGGAATTACAGCTATTGTAGGACCATCTGGAAGTGGAAAAAGCACTATTACAAAGCTTATAGCATCTTTTTGGGAAACTAGTAGTGGAAATATTAAGCTTGGTGGTGAAAATATGAAAAATATACCACTTACTCAAGTAATGGAGCAAGTTTCATATGTGTCGCAAGATATTTTCTTGTTTAATTTATCAATTAAAGAAAATCTTTTAATGGGCAATAAAGGTGCGACGGACGATGAGTTGATAAAAGCTTGTAAAAAAGCATATTGCCATGATTTTATTATGAGTTTTAAAGATGGATATGAAACAAAAGTTGGTGATGCAGGTGGCAAACTTTCAGGTGGAGAACGTCAACGAATTGCACTCGCTAGAGCGATTTTGAAAGACGCACCAATCGTATTGCTAGATGAAGCAACTGCGTTTACCGACCCTGAAAACGAAGCGAATATCCAAAAATCTTTAGCAGAAATGATAAAGGGTAAAACGTTAATAATTGTTGCACATAGGCTTTCGACAATCGTAGGAGCAGACAAAATTATCGTCCTTGAAAAAGGCGAAATCAAAGACGAAGGTACACACCAAACACTTCTTGAGAATTGTTCTCTTTATAAAAAACTGTGGTCTGCGAGTAATGGCTCTAAAGGTGGTGAATACAATGCTTAAAATGATAAAAAGATTACTTGAGTTTTCAGGCAGTGAAAAATCGAGAATAATAAAATCTTTTGTTTTTGGTGCTATAAATTCACTTTTCGAAGTTATGCCAATATCTGCAATTATTGTGGTTTTATCAGGCATAGTAGAGAAAAATATGTCGAAATATCATATGTTTATTAGCTTTGGTATCATGATTACAAGCATTATAGGACAAATTGTCTTTGGGAATATTAGCCGTAATGGTGGGATATACGCAAGCTATCATATGTGTACATTAAAACGACTTGAAATTGGTGAAAGAATGAAACGAACACCAATGGGTTATTTTTCGGAAAACAGATTAGGTGAACTAACATCAACAGTGACAACAACGCTTGCCGATTTAGAAAACACAGCAAAAGACGTTTTTCAAATGATAATAAACGGATTTATATTTGCGATTATTATCAATGTTTGGTTACTTGTCTTTGAGTGGCGACTTGGAATTATTTCGATTATTGGAATTTGTTTCTCCTTGTGTGTATTCTCGTATTTGCAAAAAAGAAGTAAAGTACTATCTCCTAAAAGACAAAAAGCACAAATTGCACTTGTAGTATCAGCCTTGGAATATATACAAGGTATGGGAGTTGTAAAAGCATTTTCACTTGGAAACAAGAGCAAAGAAGCGATAACTAATGCCTCAAATGAAAGTGCGAACATACATATTAAAATAGAAAAAGTCTTTTCTAACATCGGTAGTTTGTATCAATCAGTTTTTAAATTTTTATCAGCATCTATTCTGCTAGGTGCGTCCTACCTTTTAATTGGTGGCGAGATTGATACAAAAAAAGCAGTAATGCTTGCAGTATCAAGTTTCATGCTTTATAAAAGTATCGAAATTGCAGGAAGTGTATCAGCACTTGTTAGAGCTTTGGAATATTCGATGGATAACGTCGAGGAGGCACTTAATGCACCTGTAATAGATGTAAATGGTAAAAATATTGTTCCAAGCAATTTCAACATAGAATTTAAAAATGTGAGTTTTGCTTATGACACTACGGAAGTACTTAAAAATATAAACTTGGTCATTCCAGAAAAAAAGACAACAGCGTTAATAGGACCATCTGGGAGTGGAAAAAGCACACTATGTCATTTAGTATCAAGATTTTGGGACGTTACAAAAGGCGAAGTTTTGCTCGGTGGTGTAAATATAAAAGAGTATTCATACGAAAGCCTTATGCAAAATATTTCAGCAGTATTTCAAAATGTCTATTTATTTGAGGATAGTATAAAAAATAATATCAAATTCGGAAACCCTTCTGCTACTAATGAAGAAATTATAGAAGTTTGTAAAAAAGCACAGTGTCACGAGTTTATAAATAGTTTGCCAAACGGTTATGACACTATAATCGGAGAAGGAGGCTCTTCTTTATCAGGTGGTGAAAAGCAACGAATATCTATAGCAAGAGCAATGCTTAAAAATGCACAGGTAATCGTATTAGACGAGGCAACTTCTTCACTTGACCCTGAAAATGAAAAAGAAGTCACGAAGGCTCTAAGTGAACTTACGAAAGACAAAACGGTAATAATGATTGCACACAGACTTAAAACAGTTGAAAAAGCAGACCAAATCGTTGTGCTTAATCACGGAGAAATCTCTCAAAGAGGCACACATACAGAATTAATTAATACAGAAGGTATCTACAAAAACTTTATAGATATAAGAAAACAAGCGATAGGTTGGACCCTGTAATGAGAAAATGTGAAAAATATTTACTTAAAAGCAAAGTCGCAATACTTTATAAAAAAAGCGATAAACAAACAGAGATAATTTCGCATTTTCAAAATTTACTAGAAGAAAATGACTTAATCGACAAGGCAGTGTTTAGTCATAATATGTATGCAATATATCCAACAATAGCAACATACAAAACATTAATTGAAAGTGGATTTTCAAAAGAGCAAGCAGAAAAAGAAATAGAACAAGTAGTGCTTGCTACTGGCGAAAGCACAAGAGAAATGTTTAAAACAATAGGGAAGTTTAGCTTTTTCTTTCCATTATTCAAAAAAATGTGTTACACATCAACTAAAACTAGCTATAAAAAGCCATATTTTGATATGAAGTGGTTGGAGCAAAATAAAAACACTATTGCTTGGGATTGCCATAAATGTCATTATAATGATGAATTTACAAAATATAATTGTAAAGAACTTACGAAAATATTTTGCAGACTTGATGATGTAATGTATGGAGATATTCCTACAGCACGTTGGGAGAGAACAAAAACCATCGGTGATGGTGATGAAATTTGTAATTTTTGTTTCAAGGCAACGCCTCTAAAATAACGTCACACGCCGAAACCGTCAACTTTTTTACAAATTTTACGTAACGTAGCACAAAAATCACTTGCAAGAAGAAAGTATTACTGCATAATTTTTGCACAAATTAACGAAAAATTTATCTAAAAAATTTAACTATTATAGTTATGAGGTGTTGCCTTAAAAAGCAAAAAAATGGAGGAAAATTAATATGAATAATTTAAAAATGCAAACAAGCGATTATATAACAAGTGGAATTTTCTCGCTTATCTACATAGTGGTAACTTTCGTGGTGGGAGCTATCACACAATCAAACCCATTTACATTTTTACTAATGCCAATGGCGTGTGCATTTTTTGCAGGTCCTATTTATATGTTGTATGTGGCAAAAATACCAAAAAGAGGGTCAATTATGGTGCTAGGACTAATTTCTGGAATAATATCGTTTTTCGGGGGTATGTTTTGGATGATGGCTGTTTGTTTCATTTTACTTGGTATTGTTGCAGATTGCATTTGTGCCACAGGCAAGTACAAATCGTTTAAACTAAATTTATTGTCTTATGCCATTTTTTCAATTTCGCCTGGTGGTGGACATCTTGCAATGTTCTTCTTAAAGTCCGAGTTCAATGAATTTATGCAAGGAAAAGGCGATATATCAATGTTTGAAAAAAGTATAAACCTAGTAGCAGAAAACTGGTGGGTTGCACTTCTAATTGCAGTAAGTTCAGTGGTTTTTGGAATAATCGGTGGGCTAATTGGTAAAAAAATGATGAAAAAGCATTTTGAAAGAGCAGGTATTGTTTAAATGAAGCTAGACCCTAGAACGAAATTACTTATTTTAACTATGACATCACTGACGATGTTTTTTGTAGAAAAAATAGTAATTGAATGTCTTTTTGTAGTACTTCCTTTTTTACTACTCGTTTTTTCACAAAAATATCGTATTGCTATTAAATACGGAGCATTTTACGGAGTTCTTTTGTTTTTAGGTGTAATAATTGCTACACTTTTACCTTTTGGACTAGGAAGTGTGGTGCTAGTTATGAGCGTGTATTTAAGAAAACTAATACCATCATTTATGTTGGCAAATTTTCTAATCTCTACAACAAAAGTAAGCGAGTTTTTAGCAGGAATTGGAAAACTTCATTTGCCAAAAGGTTTATCAATAGCGTTAGCTGTAACACTTAGATATTTTCCAACTATGGGAGAAGAATGGCGATATATCAAAGACGCAATGGAGCTTCGTGGCATCGAAACGACATTTTTTGGTACTTTGCGACACCCGATAAAAACTATGGAGTATATTTATGTACCAATGCTTGCTTCGGCTTCTAAGATTTCTGATGAAATTACTCAAGCTTCAATAACAAGGGGAATTGAAAATACATCAAAAAGAACCTGTATAACAGATATAAATTTCACTTTTTATGATACTTTGGTGATTTTTTGCTATATATGTTTAATTTTAGTCGCAATCTTTGGAGGTGTGGTATGATAAATTTGTCAAATGTTTCATTTTCTTATGGAGATGAAAAAAACCTTAAAGATATTTCGCTTGATATTAAAAAAGGTGAATGTGTTTTACTTTGTGGAGCTAGTGGTTGTGGGAAAACTACGATAACTCGCCTTATAAATGGACTTATACCTCATTTTTACAGTGGGAATTTACAAGGTGAAATTAATGTGTGTGGCGTGTATACGCAAAATACGGACATGGCTAATTTATCAAATTATGTTGGCTCTGTATTTCAAAACCCAAGAACACAATTTTTTAACACCGATACTGATAGTGAAATCGTATTTGGTTTGGAGAATAAAGGAGTACCGAAAGAACAACTGAAGTCAACATTAGCTAATATAATAGAGGAATTAGAACTTGTAAATTTGCAAAATCGTAGCATTTTTGAACTATCTGGTGGAGAAAAACAAAAGATTGCTTTTGCTTCCGTCTATGCAACAAACCCTGATGTCTTTGTATTAGATGAGCCATCTTCCAACTTAGATGAAAAAGCGATTTTAGAACTCTCAAAACTCCTTAAAAAAGTGAAGTTACAAGGGAAAACCATTGTAATAGCTGAGCATAGACTATGGTATTTACTTGATATTATCGATAGAGTTATATATATGAGTGAAGGTGAAATTGTTTTTGATGTATCAATAAGCGAGTTTCTCTCTTTTAATAATGAAAAAATTAGTGATATGGGGCTTAGAAGTCGCTTGTTTTCGGATATTAAGCAAATAAGAAACACAAAAATATCACAAGACAAACAATTATCTATAGAAAATTTATCAGTTGATTTTGGTGAAAAGAAAGTTTTGAAAAATGTGAATTTCTCGGTAAGTGGTGGAGAAATAGTAGGGATAGTTGGTGAAAACGGAGCAGGTAAAACAACACTTGCGAGAACAATTTGTGGTTTGCAAAAATCGAAATGTGGAAGTATAACACTTCATGATAAAGTCTTATCTGAAAAAGAAAGAAAAAGTAAATCATATATGGTAATGCAAGATGTAAATCATCAACTTTTTACAGAAAGTGTTGAGGCTGAATGTACGCTTGGTATAAAAAAACCTAACGAAGAAGATGTTATCAAATCATTAGATATGCTTAATTTGACAGTTTTTAAAGAGCGTCACCCATTGTCACTTTCAGGAGGGCAAAAACAAAGACTTGCCGTAGCTGTAAGTTTGCTTTGTGAAAAAGAAATTATTGTATTTGATGAGCCAACCAGTGGTTTAGATTTAAAAAGCATGAAAGAAGTTAGTACTTTAATAAAAATACTCTCAGTGAGTGGGAAGATAATTATAGTTATAACACATGATAATGAGTTTATATCTGACATCGACGCTAGAGTAATTACACTAAAATGCACAGATATAGACACTTAATCAAATGAATATACTACATTGTCATATATATTAAGGCTTTAGCCGTTAGCCCAGAGGTGTTGCCTTAAAAGCTGATAACTCCACAGAATAAGGACGGTTTTTCAAAAAGAAAACAACCTAGCAGAAAATTGTCTGTTAGGTTGTTTTGGTTATGCTAATAATAGATGCTACCACTTAATTGATTTATACATTGTAAACATTGTTACAACTCCTCCGAAAATAGATAAAATAGCTCCTGCTATTCTGTAATTAACAGCACTTGATTGCATAATCCAATAATATTTTTCCGTATCCATTGAACCACCATTAGAATTTATAGCACTTTGTGCTACTGATATTCCTATATTTGTAGAACTTAACAACACTATAATACCTATCACAAAAACAAATACTCCAATTAATGTTGCTATGCGATTTGAGTTCTTATTCATTTAAATCTCCATTCATTATATAAATATTCTTGAGTAAATCATACCATACCACTCAAGAAATTTCAACCACTACAAGCTGATAATTCACTAGAAGATACTCGCCCATAAGGACGGTTTTTCAAAAATAAAACAACCTAGCAAATTTGGTTTGTTAAGTTGTTCGTATTTGGCTCATAATCTTCTTACTCATAATAGATTTTCAAAAAAATCAATTTGATTTCCATTCACATCATAGAATATAATTGTTCCAACATTTGTGGGTAAAACAATAGCAAATGGATTATTGCTATCAATGTCGATTTCTTCAATAGTATTCCCATCATCTATTGTCAACCTATCTATTTTCATTGCATTCATAGATATAAAAGCCCTTTCGTTATATCCTTCAACTGTATATGCTTCGATATAAGTTGTTGCCATAGAATTAAGACTACCACCTCCACGAAAGAAATACCCCAAAGATACCCCAGAACGATTGACATATACTTTATATGAGTGGTCAGATTTATCTTCTGGATAGAATACCATTGCAGACATAATTTCCGATGTATCAATAGCAACAATCCAATCATCTTCAATTTTAGACGAACCTCGTG
>JAWXUO010000032.1:0-25749 GCA_044426355.1 Clostridia bacterium
CCGTTGAGCTTTTTTATGCGTAAAAATGCATGCAAAGCTTCAAACTCTGCACAGACTAAAATAACGCATACTGAAGATAAACTGAACGCTAGGTGGGTTTTTCGTCTGGAAATGTAAATTTAATAAAAAACAGTACTAACGATAGTGGATTTTGAAAGAGAAAGCCTTAAAATTATGCCACCACCGAACCAAAATACATAAAATTTAAACTTTAAATAGATTTTGTAAAACTTTTCTAAAAAGTTTTTCGCTTGAGTTCTTGTAGATACAAGAACTGCCAAATGGCGAGTGTCAAAATAAAAACACTACTTTTAGCAAAAAACTTAACTAGTGCAAGTTATAAAATTACATTTTAATAACTAAACACATACTATTTATTGAAAAAATTGCGTTTTTATGTCACTTTGTATTGCACCAAGTAACCAAAACCAAAAAACTTTTAGAAAAGTTTTAACAAAACAAAGCAAAGGGTAGGTTTATGTTTTGTGGGTTCGGTGTAAAGAGGTTTTAAGACTTTGCATTTCAGACCTCGCTCACGCTTATGCAAGTTATGTAAAAACTTAAATGTTTAGTCAAAAAGCACCTAATGCATCGTTGAGCTTTTTTATGCGTAAAAAATTAACTGGTACAAATAAAAAGTAATTACTAAACGATAATTGTTAAAGAAAAATTTATATTTTTTTATACAATTACTATATTAAAAAATTTTAATATATGTTATAATAGAATAACGTATGTAAAATACCAATAAAGAAAAATGGAGGGTGCCACTATGTGGGTATCAGATGACTGGAAAGAATTTTCGGTGTTAGATTGTGGAGATGGCGAAAAGCTTGAAATATGGGGAAAATATACCCTTGTTCGTCCAGACCCTCAAGCTATATGGAAAAAAAGCGAAAATAAAAATAAATGGACTAAAGCAGATGCAATTTATAATCGCTCAAGCTCGGGTGGTGGTAAATGGCAAGTGAAAAATCTACCAGAGACATGGCAGATTAAATATAAACACTTAACTTTTAATATAAAACCTATGAATTTTAAGCATACTGGGCTTTTTCCAGAACAAGCTACAAATTGGGATTTTATACATAGCCAAATAAAATCGGCTAATAGACCAATAAAAATGCTAAACTTATTCGCCTATACTGGTGGTGCAACTTTAGCAGGAGCATCAGCAGGTGCAAATGTGTGTCATGTAGATGCATCTAAAGGTATGGTTTCTCATGCAAAAGAAAACGCAATATCATCAGGGCTAGAAAAAGCACCAATTCGCTGGATTGTTGATGATTGTAAAAAATTTGTAGAGCGTGAAATTAGACGTGGAAATAAATATGATGCTATTGTTATGGACCCACCATCTTATGGAAGAGGTCCTACTGGCGAAGTATGGAAAATAGAAGAAGACCTTGCAGAGTTTGTAGAGCTTGCTTTAAATGTGCTTTCTGATAAACCACTTTTTGTGATAATCAATAGTTATTCTACAGGACTTTCGCCATCAACTATAGGATATATTTTAGGAAAACAACTAAAAAATAAAGGTAAAATTGAAAGTGAGGAGCTAGGACTTCGTGTTAAATCCACAGGTTTAGCGTTTCCTTGTGGAAACTCAACGAGATTTATTGGAAAGTAAATTAAAAATAGCATAATTTGATATACAAATTGTAATAAATTACAATATTATTACAAAAAAACACGCTGTGAAATGTTAAAAAATGCTTTAAAACTACAAAAAGCCTTTACACAGCCTAAAACAAGCTGTTTTAAGACAAAAACGATAATAAATAAACTCAACTACTTGTTGAATAATCACAGATATAACTATTTGTAAAGCGAAAAAGAGTTTATTTACAGAAAGTTCACAACTAGGGTATAAAGCTTTAATAAAAATATAAGTTAAAAATAACCCCTGTGGAAAACTAAAAGCTTTAGTTAACAAAAATTTAAGCTAAAACTATACAAAAAGTTATATAAAGTTTAAAAACTACAAAAAGGAGAAAGGTTTATGCGAATTAAAACAGAAGATTTAACGCATAATTATAAGCAACATGAGTTTGCATTAAACGGTGTAAATCTTGAATTTTCGCAAGGCGAATTTGTTGCTTTTTTAGGACACAATGGGTCGGGAAAATCTACTTTTGCAAAGCACCTAAATGCGATATTATTACCATCTGGTGGGCAAGTTTTGGTAGATGGATTAGACACAAAAGACCAAAATTTAATATTCGAGATACGAAAACGTTGTGGAATGGTTTTTCAAAATCCTGATAATCAACTTGTAGCAACTATTGTTGAAGAAGACGTGGCATTTGCTCCAGAAAATTTAGGGCTACCAACTGAAGAAATAAGAAAAAGAGTAGACGATGCATTAAAAGCTGTTGGAATGAGCGAATTTGCAACATATGCACCACATAATTTATCTGGAGGACAAAAACAAAGAATAGCGATAGCTGGTATTTTAGCGATGAAACCATCTTGCATTGTTTTAGATGAACCAACGGCAATGCTTGACCCAAATGGACGAAAAGCAGTGCTAGATACGGTTTTAGATTTATCTAAAAAAGAAAATATTACAGTTATTTTAATAACGCACCATATGAACGAGGCTGTTTTAGCAGATAGAGTTGTAGTTATGAATAAAGGCGAAGTTTTTTTAGACGATACACCAGAAAAAATCTTCGTGCAAGTAGAAAAGCTTCAGTCTGTAGGACTTTTTGTGCCACAGACAGTAGAAATACTTTACAACCTTAAAAAAGCAGGTGCAAATATCGAGATAAACGCATTTGATGAATTATCTTGTGCTAAAATACTTAAAAAATATTTGGAGGAATAGATTTGGCAGTTTTAGAAACTCGTAATTTATGCCATATTTATGGAGAGGGAACGCCTTTTGAAAAAGTGGCACTTAATAATATAAATTTTTCTATAGAACAAGGCGAAATAGTTGGTATAATGGGTCATACAGGCTCTGGAAAATCATCTTTAATTTCGCATTTGAATGGACTTTTAAAACCGTCTTCTGGAGAAATTTTATACAATGGAGAAAATATTTGGGAGGGAAAAATTCGAGATGTACGTTTTGATGTAGGTCTTGTTTTTCAATATCCAGAATATCAACTTTTTGAAGAAACTGTAGCACGAGATATAGCTTTTGGTCCAAAAAACATGGGACTTTCTCAAGAAGAAATAGACAAAAGAGTAGACGAGGCTATGGAATTTGTAAATCTATCGAAAGATTTAAAAGAAAAATCGCCGTTTGAGCTATCTGGTGGTCAAAAAAGACGTGTAGCTATCGCAGGTGTCATTGCGATGGAGCCATCGGTGCTTGTTTTAGATGAACCAACAGCAGGACTAGACCCTAAAAGTCGTGACGAAGTATTGTCGCAAATTTTAAATTATCATAAAGAAAAAAATGCGAGCATTATTTTTGTAACACATAGCATGGAAGATTTAGCGACTACAGTAGATAGAATTTTTGTTATGAATAAAGGCGAAAATATACTAGATGAACCACCTACAGAAATATTTAAAAAATCGAAAATGCTAACAGATATAGGTTTGTCAGTTCCTCAAATAACAGAAGTTTTTAGACATCTAAAAGAACTGGGAGTAGATACACAAACAGATGTTTATACTGTAAAATATGCTACGAAATTGATACAGAGCATGAAAGGTGGTTTAAAATGATAAAAGATATAACCATCGGTCAGTTTTTTCCAGGAAATTCGCTAGTGCATAGACTAGACCCTAGAGTGAAAATTATTCTTACGGTGTTTTTCATAGTAGGATTGTTTTTAATGAAAGGTATACCGTCATATATACTAGCTACGGTTTTTGTTATTGCTGTTATAAAAAATTCTAAAATAGCACCAAAAATGATTATAAAATCGCTAAAACCTTTAGTTTTTATAATTGTATTTACATCTATTTTGAATATTTTTTATACACAAGGCGAGCCTTTGTTTGAAATAGGATTTATTTCGGTATCAAAAGAGGGACTAATTCTCGCTTTTTATATGATTTGGAGAATAATTTTGTTAATTGCAGGAAGTTCTTTGTTAACATATACAACATCGCCTATACTTTTAACAGATGGTATCGAAAAATTAATGTCGCCACTAAAGAAAATAAAATTCCCAGTGCATGAATTTTCTATGATGATGACTATAGCACTAAGATTTATACCAACTTTGATAGACGAAACAGATAAAATTATAAATGCACAAAAAGCTCGTGGAGCAGATTTTGAAAATGGTAGCTTGTTTGAGAGAGCAAAAGCACTAGTGCCAATATTAATTCCACTTTTTATATCGTCTTTTAGCAGAGCAGATGAGCTTGCTATAGCTATGGAATGTAGATTATACCACGGTGGAGAGGGAAGAACTAGACTGCGTGTTCTAAAACTTGTAAAAACCGACTATTTAGTTTTTCTTTTAACATGTGCTTTTTTTGTCTTAATGGTTATGCTATAATGAGAAATATAAAACTTACGCTTTCTTTTGATGGAACAGATTTTAGTGGCTATCAAATTCAAGCAAATGCACACACTATAGAAGCTGAGATAAAAAACTCTTTAGCACATATAACGAAAGAAGATATATCTATAGTAGGCTGTGGCAGAACAGATTCGGGAGTTCACGCTTATAAATATATCATAAATTTTAAAACAAATAGCAATATATCTTTAGAAAAATTTCCACTTGCTATAAATGGGAATATAAACAAAGCTATTGTGGTAGAAAAAGCCGAAGAATGTGATATGGATTTTCACGCAAGATTTTGCGTTTTAGAAAAAACTTATGTATATAGAATTTTAAATTCTAAGACGAATATTCCGTTTGAAAGGCTGTATACTTACAAATATGGTGGCGAATTAGATTGCGAAAAAATGAGCAAAGCCTGTGAAAAATTTGTTGGAACACACGATTTCACATCGCATAAATCACTTGGTACAGAAACAAAAGATTCTATTCGCACAATTTATTATTGTAATTTAGAGCGAAAAGATGATATAATAGAAATATCTATTACTGCAAACGGCTTTTTATATAACATGGCACGAACTATTGCAGGAACGATTTTAGAGTGTGGCAAAGGCAAAATAGAGCCTTGCGATATAGAAAAAATTATTGAAAGCAAAGACAGACGTAAAGCAGGAGCAACACTCCCCGCACATGGATTATTTATGAAAGAAATTAAATATAAATAGGTGAAAAATGGCAATTATAAACTTAAATGACTATAAAAAAAGCCGTGGAGCAAAACTTCGAGATATAAAAAAGGTTTTATGGATAGTTTTTTTTATATATGTTGCAATGTATGCAAGTAATCATTATAAAGATTATTCTGTGCAATCGTTACAACGCACATTTTCGTATATTTCTTTTGTTAATAGCGAGGGAAATATAAATGATGATATTTTTGTAGATATAGAAAGAACTACTTTGTACGACATATTTGAGTCGGGAGTTGTATTGTTAAAAAGAGATATTTTAACATATATAAACCCTGCGAGCAAAGAAAACGCAGAAATATCCTACGTATATCAAAATTCTGATATGTCAGTTGGAACGAATAAAGTAGTAGTTTTTGATAGAAAAGGAACAGATTATTCTGTTTCAAATAGCTATGGGCAAGTATATTTTGGAAAAACTTCATCACCAATTATAAATATTACTATGACAAAAGATGATAATTATGTTATAATAACAGATGAAACATCTTATATAAGTGCTATTACGGTATATGATAATAACAACAAAGAAATTTTTAAATGGTCTACATCTAAATACAATGTTGTGTCTGCCACTTTAGATGAAAAAACGGAAAAGCTTGTAGCTTTGTGCATTTATCAAGAAGATACACAGATAAAAACAGCTGTTGTTTCGTTTGATATTAAAAATGGAGAAATAGATAAAAGCATAGATTTTGTACATGAGATACCAATACAAGCAAAATATTTTAGTAATGGAAACATAGCTATAATTTGCCGTGATTTAGTTTGTGTTATAGATGAAAATTTTGATATAATATATAAAGATGAGGCGAATAATCTTAGTGCATATAACTTTGATAGTTCACATAATATGCTTTATGCAAAAGATAACGGAGCAAGTGTAGAAATAAACGTTGTTGATAGCGAAGGCGAGTTAAAATCATCTAAAAACTTTGATTTTACCATAAAAGCCTATTCAATGTCGAATAATGCAGTATATATTTTAACAGCAGAGAAAGTTTATAAATATAATTTAGAACTAGAATTAGAAGCCGAAACTTTAGTAGATGCAAGTATGCTAAAAATTATATATAAAGACGCATTGTATGGTGTGTATCAAGATAGAATAGTAAGGCTATTTTAAAAAAAGAAAGGATTTATAAAAGGTGTAGCAATGATATTTGATATAATAATACTTATTTTAATAATAATGTTTGCAATAAAATATTATAACGAGGGACTTATTAATGCTGTTGTTTTATTTTTTAGTAAAATAATATCTTTTGTGGTAGCTTTTGCTTTTGCAAAAAGATGTGCAGGGGATATTTCTCAAAAATATGTCGAAGAAAAATTATATGGTTATGCAGATAGCATAATAGCTAAGAATTATAATTTTTATGATATATATAATTCACTAAAAAGCAATGTAACAACAGAAAACTCTAAAACAATTGAATTTTTGCTAGGAATGGGCGAAGACGAACTTCAAACGGTTTTGCAAAGCAATGCAGATGAGGCAGTAGCTGTTATGAGAGAAAGTATAGTTACTTCTGTATCATATGGGCTTACATATATTGCAATTTTTTTAAGTGTTTTAATTTTAGTAATGGTAGCAACGTCCATTGTTTTATCTGTAGTTGATTTTGTGTTTAATATAACTTTGCTCGGGTATGTAAACCGACTAGGTGGTTTAGCTTTAGGTGTAATAACAGCCTTGTTTGTATCAACTTTAGTTATATGGACAATAATGATAGTTATGCCAGTTACAACGATGGAAGACGGAATATTTAATAGTCAAGTTATAGAAAATACGTATATAATACGTCATATTTGTAATTCTTTACCAGAATCGCTTATGACATTAATTTATTAGAAGGAGAAAAAATATGCAAATGCCTATATGTAGTAAATGCAAAAAAAATATTGCAGTTGTTTTTGTATCTAAAATAGAAAATGGGGAAAATGTTCAAGAGGGATTGTGCTTAAAATGTGCGTCTACGCTTGGTTTAAAACCAGTAGAAGATTTAATGCAAAATATGGGAATAACTCCTGATGACATTGAAATGATTACATCTAATATGCCAGAAGATATGGAAGAGTTAGAAAATATTATAAAAGAAATGCCAGAAGAAGAACAACAGTTTACAAATACAGCAACAGAAAGTTTTGCTAAAGTTTTTAATAATTTCTTTGAAGAAAGCCGTGAAAACAAAGCAAAAAAAGAAGAAAAGAAAACAGACAGAAAAGCTAAAAAAGAAGAAAAGAAAAAAGCTAAAGAATATAAAATTTTAACAGGCTTTTGTACAAATTTATCTAAAAAAGCTAGAGATGGCGAAATAGATAACGTAATAGGTCGTGATGTTGAAATTCAACGTGTTATTCAAATTTTAAACCGTAGACAAAAAAACAATCCATGCCTAATAGGTGAGCCTGGTGTTGGTAAAACAGCTATAGCAGAAGGTTTAGCTGTACTTATAGAAAAAGGCGAAGTTCCGTATAAACTTCAAAAGAAAGAAGTTTTTCTGCTTGACCTTACAGCGTTAGTTGCAGGAACGCAATTTCGTGGACAGTTTGAGGGCAGAGTAAAAAGTCTTATAGAAGAAATAAAAACACACGGAAACGTTATTTTAGTAATAGATGAAGTGCATAATTTAGTTGGAGCTGGAGATTCCGAAGGTTCTATGAATGCTGCAAATATTTTAAAACCTGCTCTTTCTCGTGGTGAAATTCAAGTTATCGGTGCAACAACTTTTGCAGAATATAGAAAACATATTGAAAAAGATGGTGCGTTAGAACGTCGTTTTCAGTCTGTAATAGTGGCAGAACCATCTATAGAAGATGCAACAAAAATGCTTATCGGAATAAAATCGTATTATGAAAATTACCACTGCGTAAAAATTTCAGATATAGCTTTACACGAGGCAGTATTGCTTTCTGAAAGATATATCACAGATAGATTTTTACCAGATAAAGCGATAGATTTAATAGACGAAGCATGTTCGGAAATAAACTTAAACAATAAAAATCTAATTGAGATTATGAAACTTGAAAAAGAGTTAAAAGTTTTAGACGAAGAAAAATCAAACTTGCTAGATAAGCAGGTTGAAGATATAGAAGAAAGAGAAAACACAGATATTTACGAAAAACTTGCAGAAGTACGAGTAAAAGTATTAAGTGTAGAATCAAAAATTGAGGAACTAAAAAAAGTTCCATACCCAGAACTCGAAATTGCAAACCTTGCAAAAGTTATAGAAGTATGGACGAAAATTCCTGCATCTAAAGTTGAGCAAGAAGAAATAACAAAACTTTTAGACTTAGAAAAACGCTTAAATGAGCGTGTTATAGGACAAGACGAGGCTGTAAAATCTATTGCTCGAGGAATTAGACGTCAAAGAGCGGGAATTTCTCCTAAGAAAAAACCAGCGTCATTTATCTTTGTAGGGCCTACAGGAGTTGGTAAAACAGAGCTTACAAAAGCTATTGCCGAGGATTTATTTGACACGCCAGAAGCACTTATACGCATAGATATGTCAGAATACATGGAAAAACACGCTGTATCTCGTTTAATAGGTGCACCTCCTGGATATGTAGGGTATAACGAAGCAGGTCAGCTAACGGAGAAAATTCGCCGTAGACCATATTGTGTAGTTTTGTTTGACGAAATAGAAAAAGCACACCCAGATATATTAAACACGTTGTTACAAATTTTAGACGACGGTAGAGTTACAGACTCTCAAGGTCGCCATGTTAATTTTGAAAACACTGTAATAGTTATGACATCAAATGCAGGAAGCAACACAAATGAGGTAAGCTTAGGCTTTGGAAAAACTGTTTCAGAGCAAAGTAGCGAAAAATCAATGAAAGCATTAAATGATATAATGCGTCCAGAATTTATAAATAGAGTAGATAAAATTATAACATTTAATAAATTATCAGAAGAAAACTTTATCCTAATTGCAAATAATATGATGAAAGACCTTGAAAAATCATTACAAAGCAAAGGTATTTCTTTAGAGATTGAAAAAGAAGTATATAATGTTCTTGCAGAAAAATCTTTTAGTTTAAAATTTGGAGCAAGAAATTTAAGACGTTCAATTGAGGATTTAATAGAAGATGAAATCGCTATTAAGGTTATAGATAGCTTTAATAATCCTTTTGAAAAGGTAATAATTACTACTGACGAAAGCGAAATCGTCATAAAAACTGCTTAAAATACACAAAAAAGTGCTTGTCATATAATTTTGAATATTTTTTCGAAAAAAGTATTGACAAGCACTTATATAAGTGTTATAATAAATGAGCGTTAAAGAAATAAACTCTTTAAATTAAATAAGCGGGTGTAGTTCAGTGGTAGAATTCCAGCCTTCCAAGCTGGCTATGTGGGTTCGATTCCCATCACCCGCTCCAATTTTTTTATGCGCCTGTAGCTCAGCAGGATAGAGCAACTGCCTTCTAAGCAGTAGGCCAGGGGTTCGAATCCCTTCAGGCGTGCCAAATTTTACAATTTATGGACGGTATAGCTCAGTTGGTTAGAGCGCCTGATTGTGGTTCAGGAGGTCGCCGGTTCGATTCCGGTTATCGTCCCCACTTAAAACAACAATATGGGGATATCGCCAAGTTGGTAAGGCACCAGATTTTGATTCTGGCATGCGTAGGTTCGAGTCCTGCTATCCCTACCAAATATCACGAAAGTGATATTTTATGATCCACTAGCTCAGTCGGTAGAGCACTTGACTTTTAATCAAGTTGTCCGGAGTTCGATTCTCCGGTGGATCACCACAAAAAAATGCTAACATAGGCAAGCGTTTATGTTAGCTTTTTTAACAAAAATGAATACGATCCACTAGCTCAGTCGGTAGAGCACTTGACTTTTAATCAAGTTGTCCGGAGTTCGATTCTCCGGTGGATCACCACAAAACACGAAGGCAATAGTCTTTGTGTTTTATTTTATAAAAAGAAAGGCTTTTATGGAATTTTTGCAAGGAATGGCTGTTTTTTATGCCATTAAAATAATAATATTTGTAATTTTTTTATTAATATTTTTATTAGCGATTTGCGTTTTTCGTAGAAATTTTAAGAAAAAAATCGCAATTAAAATAATTAATAATGTTAGCGAAACTGCATTTTTTATTTTAAAAGTTATTGTTTTTTTAGTAACAACAGCTTTTTCGCTATATTGTAGCAGAGAATATTTATTGAATTTAAAAATTAATTTAGTAAATCAGTATGCGTTGATTTATTCGTCAATCGAGGTTTTTAGGTTTTCGTACCAAGAGTATAGAAATTTCTTTTCTTTGCTCGATATTAGAGAGATTTTATACAAATACATAAAGAAGTAGGATTTAAATCATGCGTTAGGCTGTCAAAAGGTGTTTTTGACAGCCTTATTTTTTGGTTTGTTTAGATAAATTTATAAAAAAACACACTTTACAACGATTTTCTTATAAAATGTGTTAATATATCAATCTTAATAACTATAAAGCTAAATTAATAATTCTTTTGTTTAAATTTAAAAAATTCTACCAATAATAGAAATATATTAAAGGAGGATTTTTATGGATTATATAAAACCGAAAAACATAGACCAAGATTTATTAAATCTTATCAGCCAAACACGAGATAGAATGAAAATTTTAGAAAATAACTTTAATTATGAGGAAAACGAACTTCTTGCAAATTCTTATATATATGAAATGAAAGCACTAGAATGTAGACATTCATATTATTTAACGCTTAGCAAAAAAGACTTGCAAAAAAATGTTTACCATAAAACGACATAAAATTAATCGGTTATTTTACCAAAACCCTCTAGTGGATACCTTTGCATAGCACCAAAAATCTTCTTGCGTAAATCTTTATAGTGATTACGCTCTAAATTTAGCAGTAGCTCCTTTATTTCCTGTCTTTTGGTATTTCCGTTAGCAGGACAAGGATTATGCATAACAGGGAGTGGATTTTTGCGAATAAATGAGCGAATATGTTTCTCTTGCATATATAGTAAAGGGCGAATTAAAGTTATATCCACTCTATCAAGATAAGTTACAGGTTGAAAGCAAGAAATTCTACCTTCATAAAAAAGTGACATCATATAGGTTTCTACAGCATCGTCAAAATGATGACCTAAGACAACTTTATTACAGCCTTGATTTTTTGCGTTTTCGTGCAAAGACCCTCTACGCATTTTTGCACAAAGCGAGCAAGGATTAGTTTCGTGTCTAATATCAAAAACAACTTCTTTAATATCGGTTTTAACGATTGTAAGAGGAACGTTTATTTTTTCGCAAAGCTCGATAAGTTCTGAAAAATCACCACCAAAACCTAAATCTAAAGAAATGGCTACTAGCTCGAATTTTTTAGGATAAAACTTTTGTAGCTGGCTTAATACAACTAAGGCTACGGTAGAATCTTTTCCGCCTGATACGCCAACGCATATTTTATCACCATCTTCTATCATTTTATAATCATCTACGCATTTTCTCATATAAGAAAGCATTTGTTGCATATTTTACACCTCGGTTGTTTTGTTTGTTTTGTACAATATACTATAGCAAAAATGTAGTATTTTGACAAGTGAAAATTTTAAAATAGAAAATTAGAATAAAAGAGATTTTAAGAGATTATGTAAGAATAAATGAGATTTACAATTGATATATTAAAATTTATATATTTTTTGTTGACACGCACGGATAGATGTGGTATAACTATTAAAGACTATTAAAATAGTAAATATATTTTATATTAAAATTTATGGAGGAAAACTATGTCAACATTTATGGCAAACCCACAAAACATTGAACGTAAATGGTACATTGTTGATGCAGCGAACAAACCACTTGGTCGCACAGCAGCAACAGTTGCAACTTTATTACGTGGAAAACACAAACCTGAATTTACTCCTCACGTTGATTGTGGCGATTTCGTAATCGTTATCAACGCAGAAAAAGCTGTACTTACAGGTAAAAAATTAGATCAAAAATACTATCGCCGTCACAGTGGCTGGATAGGTGGTCTAAAAGAAGTTAAATACTCTACTTTAATGGTTGAGCGTCCAACATTAGCTGTTGAACTTGCTGTTAAAGGTATGCTACCTAAAAACTCTATTGGTAGAGCTTCTATGACTAGAATAAAAGTATATGCTGGCGAAAACCATGATAACGCAGCACAAAAACCAGAAGTTTATAACGGCTAAGGAGGAGAAAAATTATGTATACACCTAAAAAAGCGTATTTCTACGGAACTGGTAGAAGAAAATCTTCTGTAGCAAGAGTTAGACTTTACCCTAATGGTTCTGGACAAATCACAATAAACAATCGTACTTTCGATAACTATTTTGGTTTAGAAACATTAAAATTAATCGTAAACCAACCAATGGAAGTGACTAACACTTTAGGTAAATTCGACATCGAATGTACTGTAGTTGGTGGTGGTTTCACAGGACAAGCTGGTGCTATCCGTCATGGTATCTCAAGAGCTTTAGTTCAAGCAGATACAGAAGCTTACAAAGCTATTTTAAAAGCTAATGGCTTCTTAACTCGTGACCCACGTATGAAAGAACGTAAAAAATACGGTCTTAAAGCAGCTCGTCGTGCTCCACAATTCTCTAAACGTTAATTTATATTTAGAAAATTTAATTTACGATTATTAATATAAGAATAATTATATGATACAAATAATGATGTTATAAATATATTTTTATGAGTGTGCTACGAAGTAGCTATCAAACGAATAAAGGATAATATAACTAAATTGTTATTTATATCGGTGATGTTTTTAATAATTGATACTTTGAAAATTTAAACAAAATTATAACTGTACTTAGGGCAACGTATAATTTTGTTAGCAGAAAATTAGTTTTATGTTGCCACTTTTTAGAGGTGGCAACATTTTATTTATATACAAAGAATAAAAGAATTTGGTATATTTGTGCAAAGACTTGCATATAATGGTAATACCGAAAACTAATATTTGGAGGAAATATGAAAAAGACTATAGAATTTTTACGAAATAAAATGGTATTATCTGCTATAATGCTTTTTGCGACAAGTGGATTAGTTTTAGCTAATATACTTAGTTTGCAAAATTATGTTATAAAATATGATAATAAAACAATAGCATTTACTACTGTTCCGAGTTTAACGGAAGAAGAACTTTTTGAAATGGCAGAAATTGATATTGATTTAGTATTAAAAGCAGAGGTTTCTCAACTTAATGAGAATACTACAGAATACAGATTTTATAATACTTTTATGGTAAATGTAGAAGTAGATGGTGAAATTCTTTCAGTAGAAACAAAGGCGACAACTTTAGGCAATGTTCTAGCAAAACTAGATATTAAGCTCTATGAAGACGATATTATGTCAATGTCGGCTGACCAATTACTTACAAATGATACTAACGTGGAGATAATCCGTGTTACGTATGAGAAAACAGTAGAAACCGAGTATTTAGACTACCAAACGGTAAAACGTGAGTCTATGGCTATAGAATTTGGCGAAACTAAGGTATACACAGCAGGCGTGCTTGGAGAAAAAGCTATCACAACGGAAACTATGATGTATGATGGCGAAATAATTTCATCTCAAGTAATTTCTGAAGAAATCCTTAAAGAACCAGTAACTCATGTCATAGAATACGGCAGTTTTAATGTAAATCGTGGTGTAACTGTTACAGATGGCTTTATAACGACGGTATCTGGAGAAGTACTTTCGTATTCAAAGATTATCGAAGCTGAAGCCACAGCATATACAACAGAGCGTCAGACGAACAAAATCACCAAAAGTGGTACAATTGCTCGTGTTGGTGCAATAGCTGTTGACCCAAGGGTAATACCTTTAGGAAGTAAGCTTTATATTACTTCAGCAAATGGTACTTGGATTTATGGCGAAGCAGTAGCCGAAGACACTGGTGGTGTGGTTTTAGGAAATATTATTGATTTATTTTTTGATACTCACGCAGAGTGTATTAGTTTTGGCAGACAGCAAGCGATAGTATATGTATTATCATAACTTTTTAAGCAGGTGGGAACATCTGCTTTTTGTTAATATTAGGAGAAAAAAATGAATTTATGCGATATTGAAGTTATTCAAGAAGTGCTAAAGCAACATGGTTTTAGATTTTCTAAGTCATTAGGTCAAAATTTTTTGATAGAAGAAAGCGTGCCTCGTGATATAGCGAGTGGGTGCAATGGTGCATATGCCCTAGAAGTAGGTGCTGGAATGGGTTGCCTTACAAAAGAATTATGCAAAATAGCTGAAAAAGTGGTATCTATTGAATTAGATGAAACTCTTTTGCCAATTTTAAAGGACACGGTAGGGGAGTTTGAAAATTTAAATATAATTAATCAAGATATTTTGAAAGCTGATTTGCATGAAATTTGTAAAGAAAATTTTCCAGAAGATGCAGAAATTCATGCATGTGCGAATTTACCGTATTATATTACATCACAAGCTATTGCGACTTTGATTGATAGCAAGTGCTTTAAAAGTATTACTGTAATGATTCAAAAGGAAGTTGCACAGAGAATTTGTGCTGATGCTGGAACAAAAGCATATGGTGCGTTTTCACTTTATGTGAATTATCACACGAAACCAGAAATTTTATTTGATGTGCCAGCAGAGTGTTTTGTTCCAAAACCAAAGGTTGATTCTGCTGTTATTAGACTAGAATGTTTGGAAAAACCATCGGTAGAAACGGATAATGTGCAGTTGTTTTTTAGAATTATAAAGGCATCTTTTATGCAGAGAAGAAAAACTTTACATAATTCTATAGCGAGTGCATTTGATGGTAAACTTAATAAAGAAGAAATTGCCGAGGTGATTATAGAGAGTGGTTTTGAGCCATCTATAAGAGGTGAAAGGCTTACGATACAGGATTTTGCACATTTATCAAATGTTGCAAATGATTATATTTTAAGAAAAAAATAACATTTATTTTATAGCATTGACGAAAGTTGGTGCTATTTTTTTGTGGAAATTAATAAAAATATGGGTTAGTTATAAATTATAAGGTATTTTGTCGAACGAAATTTCTTTACTATTTTTGAAAATATGATACAATTAAGTAAAGAAAATGTTGTAGGAGGACGAAAAAATGACAAATATATTTACTAAAAACTTAAAGCTTATCAAGGTGACACAAATAAAAAGAAATTCAGAGCAACCAAGAAGTAATTTTGATGCAAAATCTTTAGAAGAATTAAAGCAAAGTGTTTTAGAACATGGTATTATAAATCCAATTTCTGTTAGAAAAATGGACAACCATTATCAAATTATAGCAGGGGAAAGAAGGTATAGAGCTGCGTGTATGGCAGGTTTTACTGAAATTCCCTGTGTTGTTTTAACTTCAAATGAGCAACAATGTGCTTTGATTTCTTTAGTTGAAAATATTCAACGTTGTGATTTAGATTTTATTGAAGAGGCTTTAGCATATAGAAAAGTTATTGAAGAGTATGGTTTAAAACAAGAAGAACTTGCAAGCAGTGTTGGAAAGACTCAATCATCTATTGCAAATAAATTAAGAGTTTTGAAAATTGATAATAATTTACTTGAAAAAATGAGAGAATATGCTTTGACAGAGCGACATGCGAGAGCGTTACTTAAAATTAACGAAGAAAACAGACGAGATGTACTTGATTATATAATTAAATATGATTTAAATGTAGCTAAAACAGAAGAGTATATACAAAATCTATTGACTGGTGTAAAAAAAGAGAAGTCAAGATACATAAAAGTTGTGAGAGATGTACGTTTATTTATAAACACGATAAATAAATCATTAAAATTAATGCAAGAATCTGGTGTAAATGCAAAAGTGGATAAAGAAATTAATGAAGATTTTATGACATATACTATAGTAATTCCTATGAGACCACAAAAATAGCAAAAAACGACAAAATGTTTTATAAAACAACAAATTGTTTCACGTGAAACATAAAAAAACGAAAAAATATGTTGTATTATTTTTGAAAAGATGTTATACTATAATTAACTAAAAAGAAAGAATTCGGAGGAATTTATGACGAAAATTATAGCTCTAACAAACCAAAAAGGTGGAGTAGGGAAAACTACAACAGCAGTTAACTTGTCAGCAGCACTTACAGGTCTTGGGAAAAAAGTGTTATTGTGCGATTTTGACCCACAAGGAAATGCTACATCTGGATTAGGGGTTGACCCAGCAACGTTAAAAAGTTCTATTTATGAGGTTATAATTTCACAAATTAATGTAAAAGATGCGATAGTTAAGACAAAATGGGCTGATATTATTGGTTCTAATGTAAATTTGGCAGGTGCAGAAATAGATTTAATTTCAATGCCAGATAGAGAATTTTGTTTGCGAAATGCATTAAGGCAACTTGATGGTATGTATGATTATATTCTTATAGATTGCCCACCGTCGTTAGGAATACTAACAATTAATTGTCTTTGTGCTGCAGATACTATACTTGTTCCTTTACAATGTGAATATTATGCACTTGAAGGTATTTCACAGCTTATTTATACAACTAAACAAATTCAAAAAAACTTTAATCCTAAAATTAAATTAGAAGGAATTGCCCTTACGATGTATGATGGACGAACTAATTTATCAATACAAGTAGTGGAAGAAGTGAAAAGGCATTTTGCAGATAAAGTTTTTGCATCAGTTATACCTAGAAATGTTAGACTCTCAGAAGCTCCAAGTCACGGGCAACCAATTTGTGAATATGACCAATATTCCAAAGGCTCAAAAGCTTACAAAGAGTTGGCGATAGAATTATTGAAAAGGCAGGGTTAAAAATGGCAAAAATGGAATTAGGAAAAGGGTTATCAGACCTTTTAGGAACTGACACAGGAGATGTTTTTGGTGGAAGCGAACAAGCACATCTGGAAATTTTACTTACAGAAATCGAAATAAATCCTCAACAACCGAGAACTGAGTTTGACAACGAAACTTTGATAGAATTATCTAAGAGTATCGAAGAACATGGGGTGATTTCTCCTATAATAGTACGAAAAAATGGTGATTTTTATCAAATAATTGCTGGAGAAAGAAGATTTCGTGCATCTAAGCTTGCAGGATTAAAAAAAATTCCAGCACGTATAATTGAAGCAACAGATAAACAAGTTGCAGAGATTGCTTTGATAGAAAATTTGCAAAGAGAAGATTTAAATCCTCTAGAAGAAGCTTTGGGTTATAAAGATTTAATTACAAATCATAATATGACGCAGGAAGAAATATCGAAAAGTGTTGGTAAATCACGCTCAGCAATTGCAAATACTACACGAATTTTAGTTTTAAATGATGAAATTTTACAAATGATAAAATTATCAGATATAACTTTAGGGCATGCTAGAGCGATTTTATCGGTAAATGATGTAGAAAAACACACAGATTTTGCTAAACATATAGTGAAAAAATCACTTAATGTACGTCAAGCAGAAAAATATGCTAAGTCATTAAATACAGAAAAAACACTTACTCAAGAACCAGAAGTTGAGGAAGTATTCATAGAATTAGAGAATTTAGTGCAAGATTCTTTATGTAGAAAAGTGAAAATTGTACAAAATAAGAATAAAAAACAAGGAAAAGTAGTGTTAGAATATGTAAGCAATGAAGATTTAGAAAACCTTATGGAAGTGCTTTCGAGCATGAAAATGTAGGTGTTTTATGAGTTTTGACAATAATAAAGACCAAACGGAACAATGCAAACAAGATAAAAAGGGAGAAAGTAAGAAGTTTTTGAAAATTTATATGCTCTCGTTTCTTATTGTAGTAGTTGGATTGATAACACTTTCCTTTTTTTCTCAAGAAAGACTTAATGTTCAAATCGAAGAATTGTCGCAACAGGTAGATAATAAGCAAAATGAAGCGTTAAATCATCTGAATAGTGCAGAGGAATTGCAAAATTTCATTGAACAACAGGAAGAATTGATAGAAAAAAGAGAAAAAACTATAGAAGATTACCATATGCAGATGTATGATTATGCAGGTGCTATTAAAGAAAGTCAAAGCAAATTACAATTATTTGATGATTATATCGTATTTGTAAGCTTATATGATAGTGGATATTATTCCGAATGCGTGAATTTTGCTTATCAAATAGTAAATAATGAGTTATATGTTGGCATGAAAAACAAAATTCTATTGAATGAAGATTTATTAAATTCAGAGCAAATTATGCTTGATGGAATTTATAATAAAACTGAAATTATAAGTGAAAGCGAAGAGATACAAGAAATGCTTTCGCAAGACGATAAAAACAAATTAGAAAATATACAGGATATGAGGTAGCTATGTTAGATATTAGGTTTATAAAAGAAAATACTGCAAAAGTGAAAGAAAGACTAAACGCACGTGGTAAAAATTTAGATGCTGAGATTGATGAAATTTTGTCACTTGATGCACAGCGTAGAGAAATTTTAGTGGAAGTTGAGCAACTGAAAGCTGAACAAAATAAAGTTACAAAAACTATACCGACTTTAAAAAAAGAGGGAAAAAGCACAACTGAAGTTTTTGCAAAAATGAAAGAAATGTCTGATACCATAAAATCGTTAGATGATAAACTTGCTGAGGTAGAACCAAAATTAACCAAAGTTATGTTATCTTTACCAAATATACCAAACGACAAAGTGCCAGTAGGTAAAGATGAAAATGATAATGTAGAATTAAGAAAAGTTGGAACACCGAAGAAATTTGATTTCGAATTAAAACCACATTGGGAAATTGGAGAAGAACTAAATATTTTAGATCCACAAACAGCAGGGAAAGTTACTGGTTCAAGATTTCATTTTTATAAAGGTTTAGGAGCAAGATTAGAAAGAGCAGTTATAAATTATTATTTAGATACGCATGGTGCAAATGGATACACAGAAATTTTTCCACCATTTTTAGCTAACCGTGCATCGTTTACTTGTACTGGACAATTACCAAAATTTGAAGAAGATATGTTTAAAATTGAGGGAATGGAATACTTTTTGATTCCGACTGCAGAAGTACCAGTTACTAATATGTACAGAGATGATATTTTAGAAAAAACTGACCTGCCTATAAAACATTGTGCATATAGTGCGTGTTTTAGGGCAGAAGGTGGCTCGGCTGGACGTGATACAAGAGGACTTATTCGCCAACATCAGTTTAACAAAGTGGAATTAGTTAAATTTGCAGACCCAGCAAATTCGTATGACGAATTAGAATCGTTAACTTTAGATGCAGAAAGAGTTTTGCAAGGTTTAGGAATACCTTACAGAGTGGTTCAACTTTGCACTGGCGATATGGGATTTAGTTCTGCTTGTACATATGATATTGAAGTGTACATGCCGTCGTATGAAAGATATGTAGAAATTTCTTCTTGCTCAAACTTTGAAGATTTCCAAGCACGCCGTGGCATGATTAGAACAAGAGATGAAAAAGGAAAACCAGTAATTGCACACACATTAAATGGTTCTGGTGTAGCTATAGGAAGAACAGTTGCTTGTATTTTAGAAACTTACCAAAACGAAGATGGAAGTGTAAATATTCCAGATGCATTAGTGCCATATATGGGTGTTGATATAATCAAAAAATAGAAAACAAACTGTGTAATTTTTTTAGTTAAATAAAAATTGAATATATACAAAAAACCGACACTCAACAGAAAAATCAAAAATATACTAGGGTATGAAAATGAAAATCTGTTGGACGTCGGTTTTTTGAAAAATATTACAATAAGTTTTTAAAAACTAAAAAGATAACTCATTGAATATAGATGTCATATAATTGAGAAAACAAAAAGACTATACAAAGAGTTGTTGAAACTAGACGTTAACACGAAATGTATAAATATTCTGTTTTTTAGTTATATATTTAACAAAAAATGAACTGCTATATTATCAAATTTAATCTAAAAAAAGAAGATAAAATATAGCGTTGTTTTTTACAAAAATTTAAAAACATTATGTGTGTAAAAATATAAAAATAGCAGAACTAAATATCAAACAAAACTCACATAATCAACAAAAAAACAACCCAAAAAAATAAAAATAAAAACACTGAAAATTTATAAAACTAAAGTCTAAAATAAAGTTAAGATATAAAAAGTCCATATGATAGGGACAAAAATAAGCATGTTGAAATATAAAATTTAGAAGAGTAAGCATAAATATTTTATGTAAATTTATAAAGAAAAAGTGAAAATATTATTAAAATAAAGTTACTGGTTAAAAAATTTAACAGATGAAATTAAGAAAATAATAAGTAGATTTAAATTGATTCTTTTAATATTTTAAGGATATAAAAAATTTTTTGAGAAAGTGAAGAATAACAAGAAAGAAATGTTTTATATAATTTAAAATTAATTGTGCAATATAAATAAAAAAACAAGGAAAATTTCTCTGTATTCAACAAAAAATGGCAAAAAAAAACTACCATTAGGTAGTTTCAAAAGTTAAACAATATTTATTATAAAAGTACAAATAGCAAGAGCAATACCAAAAAACGCAGTAACTTTTTTAAGAACAGCACCACTTGTGCGACCTTTAATTTTATCGAAATGCGAATCTGTATCACCAGCACCAGTTAAAGCACCAGAAGCACCTTTAGGGCTTTCTTGTAGCACAACAAGTATGATAATAGATATGCAAATAATGATTTGGAAAATAGTTAAAACTGTTTGCATTATAGCAACCTCCTTTTAATTTGCAATATGGCACGCCCGACAGGATTCGAACCTGTGACCCCTTGATTCGTAGTCAAGTACTCTATCCAGCTGAGCTACGGGCGCATATGATTGCTATAATAGAATAACACATTATAACTATAAAGTCAAGTGTTTTTTGAAAATATAATTTTTTTATAAAATTACAGCATCTTCTAAAAAAACAACATCGGTGTCTTTGTGGCGTAATGCACGCAAATTAGGAATTATTCTAGTAAAATGCTCTGAAGAAGTATGAGCCTCAAAATGTGATTTTGATTGCCAAGTTTCTACATAAACTAAAATATCTGGATTATCGTTTGATTTTGTCAAAGAATATGCGATACAGCCATCTTCTTGTCGTGTTAAACGAACTAGTTCTTCGGCTATTTCTAAAAATTTAGAATGATTACATGCTAAAACATGATTTGTAGCGATTACGTGTAACATAAAAACCCTCCGTATAAAAATTATATTACCTAAATTGTACAATGAATTTAAGAAAAAGTCAAGATATAAAAATTTTGTTTTATAAAAAGACATAAAAAAAGCGTCAAAAGTATTGACAAAATGGGATATAAATGCTATAATAACATACTACGTGTAGAAAGTATAGATAATTCCTCTAGTTTATAATAACATTAAAAAGTAGAATTATCAATAGTTTTTACACATAAACAAAACACTAATCCGTGTGTGTCACGGTTTGGATAAACTGGAAAGGTAGTGAAAAATTAATGGCAAAAGACGTAAAATTCGGCAAAACTGTAAGACGAAGCTTCTCGAAAACACCTGAGGTTTTGAAAATGCCAAATCTGATTGAAATTCAAAAACAATCATACAAAGCATTTATAGAAGAAGGCCTACGTGAAGTGTTTAACGACATGGAACCTATCACAGACTACACAGGAAATTTAGAACTTACTTTTGATGGTTATGAACTAGATTCAAAAACTAAGTACACTGTAGCAGAATGTAAAGAAAGAGATGCAACTTATGCGTGCCCTCTTACTGTAAAAGCAACTTTGCGTGATAAATCTACAGGCGAAGTTATTAAAAAAGGTTCTAAAGATGGTTCGGAATCAATTTTTATGGGTGATTTCCCTAAAATGACTGACTCTGGTACATTTATCATCAATGGTGCAGAACGTGTTATTATATCACAAATTGTACGTTCGCCAGGGGTTTATTACACAGAAACTTTAGATAAAACAGATAAAAAAATTATTTCTACAACAGTTATCCCATATCGTGGTGCGTGGATAGAATACGAAACAGACTCTAACGATGTTTTTTATGTTCGTATAGATAAAAATCGTAAAATTCCAGTATCTTCTTTTGTTAGAAGTTTAGGTATCGAAACAGATGCTGAAATTAAAGAACTTTTCGGAGAAAACGAAATAGTTTTAGCTACACTTGAAAAAGATGCTGCAAAAACTGCAGAAGAATCTTTAATCGAGATGTATAAAAAACTAAGACCAGGCGAACCTGCAACAGCAGAAAACGCAAAAGCTCTTATAAATAACTTATTCTTCGATGTTAGAAGATATGATATTTCTGCTGTAGGTCGTTATAAATATAATAAAAAGCTTGCTGTTTCAAAACGTATAGCAGGTAAAAAATTGCTAGAAATGGTAATAGACCCACTTACTGGCGAAATTATTTTTGATGAAGGAACTATTTTATCAAGAGAAGATGCAGCTTTAATAGAAAGCAAAGGTGTATCTGTAGCTATCGTTGAAGGTAATGATGGAAAACCATGTAAAGTAATCGGTTCTGGAATGGTAGAAATTACAGATTTCGTTGAATGCGATAAAGACGCTTTAGGTATAGTTGAACGTGTACGTTTTAGTGTGTTACGTGAAATTATGGAAAATTTTGAAGGTCAAGAACTTTTAGACGAAATAAAAAACCGTGTAGACGACCTTATTCCAAAGCATATAATTATAGACGAGATAGTAGCAACTATTTCATATCTTATGAACTTAGCTCAAGGTGTTGGTATCGCTGATGACATCGACCATTTAGGAAATCGTCGTTTGCGTTCTGTAGGCGAACTTTTACAAAACCAATTTAGAATAGGTTTTGCAAGAATGGAAAGAGTTATACGTGAAAGAATGATTACCCAAGATTTAGAAGTAGTAACTCCACAAACTTTGGTAAATGTACGTCCTGTAACTGCTGCTATAAAAGAATTTTTTGGCTCATCTCCACTTTCTCAGTTCATGGACCAAACAAACCCACTAGCAGAACTTACGCACAAACGTAGACTTTCTGCATTAGGGCCTGGTGGTTTATCGAGAGATAGAGCATCGTTTGAAGTGCGTGACGTTCACTATTCACACTATGGTAGACTTTGTCCTATAGAAACTCCTGAGGGACCAAATATCGGTCTTATAAACTATCTTGGTACTTTTGGACGTGTAAATCAATATGGATTTATCGAAACTCCTTATAGAGTAATAAACAAAGAAACTGGCTTAGTTACAGATGACATCATGTATATGACGGCTGATATAGAAGATGAATATATCGTGTGTCAAGCTAATGAAAAAATTGGCGACGATGGCAGACTTTTAAATAATCGTATTACAGCAAGATTTAGAGATGAAATTATCGAAGTAGAACGTGAGCAAATAGACCTTATGGATATTTCACCTCGTGTAATGGTATCAGTTGCGACTGCAATGATTCCTTTCCTCGAAAACGATGACGCAAACCGTGCGTTAATGGGTTCTAACATGCAACGTCAAGCAGTTCCACTATTAAAAACTGAAGCACCAGTTGTTGCAACGGGTATGGAATACCGTGCAGCTGTTGACTCAGGAACTGTGCCACTAGCTGAGGGTTCAGGTGTTATTGAAAGAGTAACAGCAAGAGAAATTATTGTTAAATATGACAATGGCGAAAGAAAAACTTACCCACTGTTAAAATTCGTGCGTTCAAACCAAGGTACTTGTATAAATCAAAGACCTATAGTGAATGTAGGAGATAGAGTAGAAGATGGAGATGTAATTGCAGACGGACCTTCTACAGACCAAGGCGAAATCTCTTTAGGTAAAAATGCATTAATCGCATTTATGACTTGGGAAGGTTACAACTACGAAGATGCTATCTTGATGAATGAACGTTTAGTAAAAGAAGACGTTTATACCTCTATTCATATAGAAGAATATGAAATGGAATCTCGTGATACAAAACTTGGAGCAGAAGAAATAACTCGTGATATTCCAAATGTTGGTGAAGATGCACTGCGTGACCTTGACGAAAGAGGTATCATAAGAATTGGTGCAGAAGTTTCTTCGGGCGATATATTAGTAGGTAAAGTAACACCGAAAGGTGAAACAGAACTTACAGCAGAAGAACGTTTACTTCGTGCTATTTTTGGAGAAAAAGCTCGTGAAGTTCGTGACTCATCACTTCGTGTTCCAAATGGAGAACGTGGTATTATAGTAGACGTTAAAATATTTACTCGTGAAAATGGAGATGAATTATCTCCAGGTGTAAATATGGTTGTACGTTGTTATATAGCACAAAAACGTAAAATCTCTGTAGGGGATAAAATGGCTGGACGTCATGGTAACAAAGGTGTAATTTCACGTATAATGCCACAAGAAGATATGCCGTTTTTACCAGATGGTACACCAGTAGACATCGTACTAAACCCTCTAGGCGTACCTTCTCGTATGAATATAGGCCAGGTTTTAGAAGTTCATTTAGGTATGGCTGCAAAAGCACTAGGTATAAAAATTGCAACACCAGTTTTTGATGGTGCAAAAGAAAAAGAAATAGAACAATGTTTGCTTGATGCAAATATGCGTCCAGATGGTAAAACTATTTTATTTGATGGCCGTACAGGTGAACAATTTGATAATCCAGTAACAGTAGGTTATATGTATTACCTAAAACTTGCTCACTTAGTAGATGATAAAATCCACGCACGTTCAACAGGTCCTTATTCGCTTGTAACACAACAACCACTAGGTGGTAAAGCACAATTTGGTGGACAACGTTTCGGCGAGATGGAAGTATGGGCTTTAGAAGCATACGGAGCAGCATATACTTTACAAGAAATATTAACAGTAAAATCCGATGACGTAGTAGGTCGTGTTCAAACTTATGAAGCAATTGTAAAAGGTCAAAATGTACCAAAACCAGGTATTCCAGAATCGTTTAAAGTTTTAGTAAAAGAATTACAATCACTTGGGCTAGATGTAAAAGTACTTGATGAAAATCAAGAAGTTATCGAACTTGTAGAAAACGAAGAAGAGGATAACGTATACACTAAAATTGCAGTTGATACGGAATTTGAAACTGTTAAAGATACTGAAGGCGAGTTTGAAAGAAGTGGCTTTGGTATAGAAGATGAAGACGGGGAAGCTGTAGCTGTATATGATTTTGACATGGACGAAGACGACTTTGATGATGATTTCGACGATGATTTCGCTGATGAAGACGATGTTGATGTAGATTAATTAGGGGGAGAACAATGGGATATAATACATTCGATGCAATAAAAATTGGTCTGGCATCTCCAGAAACAATTCGTGAATGGTCGCATGGAGAAGTAAAAAAGCCAGAAACCATAAACTATCGTACGCTAAAACCAGAGCGTGAAGGTCTTTTTTGTGAAAAAATATTTGGACCTACAAAAGACTGGGAATGTCATTGTGGTAAATATAAAAAAGTTAGATACAAAGGTAAAGTCTGCGACCGTTGTGGCGTAGAAATTACAAAAGCTAAAGTGCGTCGTGAGCGTATGGCTCACATCGAGCTTGCAGCACCAGTTTCGCATATTTGGTATTTTAAAGGTATTCCATCAAGAATGGGTCTACTTTTAGATATGTCGCCTCGTAATTTAGAAAAAGTTTTATATTTTGCAGCATAT
>JAWXUO010000033.1:0-25041 GCA_044426355.1 Clostridia bacterium
GTACGTGTTCTTCTTCGTGGTCATGCTCACAAGTTTCGTCATGTACATGGTCGCCCTCTAGTAAATTTTCTTGACCTATAAGCTCAAGTGCATTTATTACTACTACGTTTGGATTTGCATTTTCAGCTAAAGCATCTTCTACCCAAGAATCCGAGCTACTACCTAAATATATTACAACATCAGCAGTTTTTATGCTCATTATATCTTCAGTCGTTACTTGATAACTATGCAAGTCTACTCCATTGTCTACTAAAAGCGTTAAATCAACATTCCCACCATCTGTAATTTCTTTTGTCCAATCATAAAGTGGAAAAATTGTGCTAACTACTTTCAAATTGTTTGAATTAGTAGATTGATTTACTGTAGTACTTGAACCCTCTACAGAATTCGATTGACAACCTGCAAGCATTGATAATGCTAGACATGCCGTTGTTATTAGTGATAAAAATTTTCTCATTTTTTACTCCTTATATACCATTTTTAAATATTACATTTTTTGCAAACACCGTGAACTATCGTTTCTCTCTCATTGACGTAAAAATCTATATTTTCTTCTATATCTAAAAGAATATGTTTCGTAAGTGGTGTTGTCATATGAAAAATTTGGTCGCATTTATCACAATGCAAGTGTAGTTTACCTACACAATCATCATGTTCTATAAACTGATAAAATTTCTCTCTTTCGTTTTTAATTTCTACACGTCTTATCTTTTTTTCTTCTTCAAGTAACGTTAAATTACGATAAATTGCACTTTTGCTAATATTTTCTAAGTTTTCTAAAAGGCTAGATGCAGAAAAAAATTCATCTGGGTGTTTTTTCAAAAAAGAAATCAATAATTCTCTTTGTTTTGTAGAATAATTTGACATATAGTCATTCCTTTAAACTTTTAATTTGCGAATTAGTCGCAAATTGATAATAACATATTAATCTATATACTGTCAATATATTTATTAAATTTTAACCATTTCATATTTTTGCATACAAAAACTGCACTTTTTTTGCATTAGACATAATTTTTACGTCTTGCAAATATAAGTGCAGTTTAATTTTATACCGTTGTATGTTCGTATCTTTGCATTGTTTTATCAAAATCATACACAATATGATTTTTGCCATTTTCTTTAGCATTGTACAAACAATCATCTGTACGAGTGAATAAGTCTTTTGCTACGTCGCCTTCATAATATTTAGCTACGCCAAAACTACCTGTTGTTCTACCATCTTTTATTGATAATTTTTCTAGTGCAACTCTTGCATCTTCTACAACTTCTAAAACACGTTTATCTTCATAGTCGATAAATAATAATGCAAATTCTTCGCCACCTATTCGGCAAACTGGCACATCTTCATCAACAACTAATTTTAAAAGCTGTACAGTTTCTATAAGCTGTTCGTCACCAACTGCGTGACCATATGTGTCGTTTATACTTTTAAAATTATCTAAGTCAAACACACACATATGCATACATATTATATCGCAAGTTCCTTCTTTAATATCACGAAATATACCATGTAATTTTTCTTCGAAAAATAGTCTATTATATGCTTTAGTTAACGCATCTTGTACGCTTAAATTTTTAAGAACTTCGTTAGCTTCTGTAAGCCTTCTTGTTCTTTCTTCTACTATTTCTTCAAGATTTTTGTTAACTCTTTCTACATCAAGATATGATATTCTATGTTCGAAAACACGTGCTACTAAATGTACTATAAAGAACAACATATATCCTAGTAAAATTATGCTCTCTGGTCTTGTTGTTGAATTTATCGTTAAACAGTCTATCCCAGATATTACTATTAAAAACAGAGATTTTATAAAGTGTAAAGTTGTATATTTATCGAATTTTTTAGCTTTAAACACAACTAAAAATCTGCTAACTAAACCAACTGCCGAAAGTGACATAACTAATAAAACAGAAATCAAAGTTGTTTGCGTTAATGATTTTGGATATATAGCAAACACTACCACCAAAACTAAATACATTAAATTCATAGGAGTTCTAAAAATCTTCGGTGCTTTCTTTTCTGGGTCAAATAAAAACCCTGTAAGAATATTACCAACGCAAAAAGCTCCAAATAGAGAACCTAAATCTATACCACGTATAATATAATCTCTCATAGCACTAGGTAAAATACTAAGTAAAATTAAAGGTATATCCGTTAAATTAAAGAATATATGTGCCATTAAGACAATATCAAACAGATTTAAAAACGTAAGTGTTGAATATGTAGGTAGCATTATTATATAAAGAACCCCTACGACCATGCTCGTTATCATCATACCTAAAAGAATAGATTGAAGCATGTATGAAAGTTTTTCGATAGCTACAATACTTTCTTTATGAGCAACAGACACAATTCTATTATATAAGTCTGTGTTTTGAGCATCTTCATTAACTGATATTAATATTTCTTGATATTCAAGATTAGGTTTGTAATGTTCTGAAAAAGCGTAGTTACAAGTTTCTGTACTAAATCCATACCAGTCTTTTTCTGATAAACTACCTGATACATAGCTACCGTTTATAAAAACACGTGTTTCCTCTGTCGCAAATGGTATACTCACTACTATATCGTCAATCTCACTTTGAGTTATATCAAGTTTAATTTTGATTTTATACGTAGCCGTTCCACCAGCCTCACTTAAATCTTTAATAGGGACACCTATATATTGTTTTTCTGTATGTAATAAATTATAGTCTACTGTATCGTCGTATATATAAACTCCAGGATAATAATTCCATTCTCCTATTAGTTCAACAGGAGCTGATTCTGTAATATTTCTATCTGAAATATCTATATATCCATTTAATACATTTCCAGAGTCACGATCATAAGACTCCCCTATAGCACTATAAAAAACTATAACATTTAGTATTAATACTGCTATTGCAACCACCATCGTGACTACCATAATTTTTTCAAATTTTATATCTTTTAAAAATTTCATTATAAATCTCTTTCTAAAATTTTACAATTATTTAACAAAATAATCGACATTTATTTAATTATACACTATATACTATTTTATTACAATACAAAACGAAAAAAAATTTTTATTTTTTTATTAATTTCCCTTTAAAAACATATATTTTTCTTGCTTGAATATATTTATATTAAAACATTTTATTAAAAATACGAAAAATTTTAAATTTCCAGCTAAACTTTTCTAAATTTTGTATAAACACACAATTTTTTAATATTTTTTTGGGTCAATTATACAAAATTAGTTATTTATTCAAAAAAACTGTTGTTACAACTTGCAAAGAAAAAAAAACTGTGTTATCATAATTATGTCAATGTTACCGAAATGACATTCTAAATGTAGTTTGTTCATTAGGTAAAATAACAACATACAAAAAGGAGATTATTATGGAACTAAGAAAATTAGGTAATTCTGGAATTGAAGTAAGTACTATTTCAATTGGTTGTTGGCCTTTCGGTAGTGCTGAGGGTACTTACTGGGGCAAACAAGAACAAGATGATGTAAATAAAGTTGTTGCAGGTTCATTAGACTGTGGCATTAACTTCTTTGACGTAGCAGAAAGCTACAACCAAGGTGGTAGTGAAGAATCACTAGGTGAAGCTCTAGAAGTTGCAAATCTTCGTAAAAAAGCTGTTGTATTAAGTAAACTTAATCCTAACCGTTTTGAAATGGACGATACATACCAATCTCAATTTGATACTCGTTTAAACAATATGTTAAAACGTCTTAGAACTGACTACTTAGATGTATTAATGGTTCACTGGCCAAACCCTGATTTCAACCGTACTGAAAGTCTTCTTCGTTCAATTGAAGGTGCTATAGCTGACGGTAGAGTTCGTACTATCGGTATTAGTAACTTTGGTCCACAACAAATGAAACAAATTATAGATGCTGGTTTAAGCAAACACGTATCTGTAAACGAATTACAATACAACCTTGTATCTCGTGCTATAGAAAAAGATATTTTACCTATGTGTATCGAAAACAACTTTGGTGTAATGACTTATTGTACTCTACAACAAGGTGTTTTAACTGGTAAATACGCTACTGCAGATGATGTACCATTCAACCCTGCTCACTCTCGTCACTTCCAAGATTTCCGTGGTAACGGTACTTCTCGTCATGGCGAAGAAGGTGCAGAAGCTGAAATCTTCGAATTACTTGCAAAAATGAGAACTATGGCTGGTGATTTAGGTATCACTATGACTGAAATCTCTCTTGCTTGGGTATTAGCTCGTGAAGGTATCACAAATGCTATCGCTGGTTGTCGTAATTTAGACCAATTAGCTATGAACCGTGCTGCTGCTGACGTTAAATTGTCTGATGATACTATCAAAACTCTTAACGAATGGTCAGAGCCAACTCTTGCTAAACTTGGTTACTTTGCAGATTACTTCGAAAACCGTAACAAATGTAAAATATACTAAGAATTATTCTTTTTGTAAATCGCCTTTATCTTTAAATATAGATAAAGGCTTTTTATCAAAATTAAATTAAATTTATATTATAAAGGAGATTTTAATATGGTAACTATTCGTGACGTTAAGGTGTTTTTCACAGCACCTAAAAAAAGCAATTTAGTCGTTGTAAAAATCGAAACAAGCGAACCAGGTCTTTACGGCTTAGGTTGTGCAACATTTGCATATCGCATAGAAGCTGTAAGATGTGTTATTGAACAATATCTTCGCCCACTTTTAATTGGTCGTGATGTTTCTCGTATAGAAGAACTTTGGCAAATAATGAATAATAACGCTTACTGGCGTAATGGACCTATTAGCAATAATGCTATTTCTGGTATTGATATTGCACTTTGGGACATCAAAGGTAAAATGGCAAACATGCCTGTATACGATCTTCTTGGTGGTAAAACACGTGAAGGTGTACCTGTATATCGCCATGCAACAGGCCGTGATATGAGCGAATTATTCGATAGTATTGATGGTTTCCTTAATGATGGCGTTCGTTATGTTCGTTGTCAATATAATCGCTACGGAACAAATGCTGACCAAAAAGAAGTTCCATTTATGGCAGAAGGTCCAAACTACGAATTATACATTCAACCAGACCAATACATGAAAAACACTATTATGATGTTTGACAAAATTCGTGAAAAATATGGGTTTGACCTTGAAGTATGTCATGATACACACGAACGTGTAGCTGCACGTGATGCAGTTTACCTTGCAAAACGCCTTGAAGAACACCGTTTATTCTTCCTTGAAGATTTACTTTCTCCAGAGCAAAGCGACTGGTTTAAAAACGTTCGTAATGCAACTACTACTCCTCTTGCTGTTGGCGAATTATACAACAACCCTAAAGAGTGGGATTACCTAATCAGAAATCGTTTAATCGACTTTATCCGTGTACATACAAGCCAAATTGGTGGTTTAACACCTGCTCGTAAACTTGCAATTTTTGCAGAAGCTTTCGGCGTAAAAACTGCATGGCATGGCCCTAGTGATATATCACCTATCGGTCACGCTATGAATGTTCACTTAGACTATGCTTCTACAAACTTTGGTATTCAAGAGTGGAACGGAATTAACGAAGAATTACACGAAGTATTCCCAGGTAGCCCTGAACTTCGCAAAGGTTATGTATATCTTAACAACAAACCTGGATTTGGTGTTGATTTTGACGAAGAACTAGCTAAAAAATATCCTGTTAATACAGATGTTGTAACTTGGACACAAACAAGATACGTAGACGGTTCTCCTTGTACTCCTTAATTAAAATTCAAACTGTGCCTAATTTTTATTAGGTGCAGTTTTTTTATTTACAATTAGTTTTATATAGTTCTATATTAACAAAACGTTTTAATATTTATAAAATTTTTCGTCATTATATTTGTTAGAATTTTCAAAAAATAAAAATAAAGAATAAAGCTTGCACCTTTATAAGATGTAGTTTTTTATTTACAATTAGTTTTATATAGTTCTATATTTACAATGTGTTTTAATATTTATAAAATTTTTCATCCTTATATTTGTTAGAATTTTCAAAAAATAAAAATAAAGAATAAAGCTTGCACCTTTATATAGATGCAAGCCTTTAAATTTTTAATTATTTAGCATATTGTTTGAAAACAGTTTCTGCTTTAGCATAATTATCTTCAGTTCCTGATACATACAACATGATATAATCGCCTTGTTTATATATTTTTGCTGTATTTGCTGTATCTCTATCAGATGGATAGAAAGCTTTTTCGTTAATTAGATATTCAATTCTTGCATTTAAAGCTTCTTCAACTTCTGTCATTTTTCCAGTAGCAACTTTTGCTATAAACACTTCGTCTATACCAACAATAAGTTGAGTTACAGAAAGATGAGCATCAACTAATAAAGAATCAGAAATTTTATATAAATCGCTAATACTTCCAGTAAATCCACCCATGTTTGGAGAAACTAAAGCTTGGCTATCTAGTCTATCATAAATTGATCTAGCCATGCTTGTGTTATTCGCAGAATAACCTAATTTAGAAAGTAAAGATTGAGAAGTTTCAACATAATCAGAACCACTTAAAGTTGCAGTATTTGATGCTAATGCATTTGAAATAATTTGTGCTGCTACTTCTTTTGTAATAGCTACAGAAGTGTTTGCAGATATATCATAGTATAATCCGAACATAGTTGCGTTCATATAAGTGTTTATATCCCAATCTGCACCAACAAGTCCAGCTTTTTCAGCATCAAAACCTAATGCGATAAGTAGCATTTTTGCAGCTTCTGTACCTGTTACGTTTGATTCTGGTTCAAAACGAGTATCGCTTTTACCAGCAATAATTCCTTTGTCTACGCAATATGCTATGTATTTTTCTGCCCAGTGTCCATTACAGTCAGCAAAATTTGTAGTGCTAGTTGTAGTTATGTCACCTTTATTTAGAGTAACAGCAATCATTTTTGCCATTTCTGCACGAGAAACTGATTTTTCTGGTTGGAAATTACCAGTTAAATCACCGTTTACAACATTGTAGTCTGCAAGTCTGCTAACAGCATATTTATTTGCTAAGTCAATTTTTGCATCGTCTGGGAAAGTAGCTAGAGCCATTGTTGATAGGATAGATGTTGTAGCTAAAGATAGAGCTACGATTTTTGAGTATTTGTTCATTTTGAAAATCTCCTTTTTTGTTTTATTTTAATTTGTAATAGCAAGCTTATTCAGTCATAATGCAGAAATTTCTACATATTCGCATGACTTATTTTGCTCAAAAACTATTATTATTAAGTTGCTATATACTCTTTAGACGAAGGCTTTTTAAAAAAGTTGCATGTTTTTGTAAATTTTTTTAATTTTTTATGTAAAAAAACGACACCTTAAAATTAAGATGTCGATTAGACTTATTATTTAGTTGAATTTTTTTAAATACACACGAGAATTTCGCTGATTTAAACGCAATTATGCTTTTATTGTTTATTAATTTGCCACTCATCAAAACGAAGGTCACTGAAATATTTCACATTACCAAAAGTCATTTCTCGAGGCATTTTAACACGATTTTCGTTTATATACACCATTTGACTTAGAGTAAATAGAGGTATTTTATAAATCAATTCTTGTTCTAAATCTATAATTTCTTGTAAAGCTACGTTATATTCATCTTGAAAAGTTGCAGAAGATAGCTTTAAAACTTTTTCATCAAATAAACCTTTTGTTCCAAACAAAGCAGACATAGTTGTGTGTGACGATAGATATTCATTGTACCATTCTTCGGTGTCAAAAGATGATAGACCTTTAAATAGCATATCATACTCACGGTCTATATATATAAATTCATCGCTAATTCTGCCGTTGTCACGGTCGTATGAAGTTACAAGTTCTACCGTTAACCCTATTGCTTCTAAATATGATTGAACTTTTTCTAAAAATATCAACGTTGTTGGGTCAGAATGATAATAGCAAATTACAAACGGTCGTGATAAATCATATCCCGATTTATATAGTAATGATTTTGCAAGCTCTGGATTATAAGGATAAGCATCGCCCGATAAATCTGACGTTGAACCACTAAACAACAACTGCCCATTGTTATAATAAACATTAGAAAGCAAAGTTTCTTGGTCTAAAGCGTGGCTCACAACTTGTCTAAATAAAACATTATCCATAGCCTCATTTTTATTGCCATCTCCACCTTCTATATTAAATACAAAATAGCTATAAAAATAAACATTTACAGGATATTCTACAAACCCTTTCATAGAATTATATGTAACCATGTCCGTAATATCTGTTGTAACATGGTAATCAAGGTCTATATTGCTCCAGTCCCAATACAGAACAATACGTTCTATTTCGGATATTTTATCGCTATAATACTGGTTTTGAGTTAATACAAAATTTTTATTTTCATCTTGCCCATAATACATATACATTCCACTACAAATAGGATTTTCTAAAAACTTATTCAAAACTGATTCGCTTATATCCCCCATATCGCTTATAATATGTTTCGGTAGTGGTGTAAATTGGGTAAGCATAATCGCAAAATTATTATATCTTGTTTCAAGTTTAATTGTTATGGTGTCTTCAAACGTTGTAATTCCAGAAATAGTGTCTGCGTTTCCGTTTACAAAGTCATAAACTCCAGCAATATTATTAAAAGCTGTGTAAATATTGTTATTTACATCTTCTAATTGTAAAAAAGCGTGTATACTAAAAACAACATCGTCAACCGTTATCAAACTACCATCTGACCACATTTCTTCTGTCTTTAATTTTATATCATACGTTAAACCATCACTTGAAATATCAACACTTGATGCTATAGAGGGGTTAATTTCGGTAAAAGTGCTATCAGTTTCAAACAATGTACGAAAAAGTAGCGACCCTGTTAAAGAGGCATTACTCCAAGGCGACTCGAAAAAATATCTCGGTGCTCGTGATACTATATTATCTGTGCAATTAATATTTAAAACATTACCTCCTACATATTCTCGTGCATTATATTCTATTATAAAATTTGACAAAAGCACACAAACAATAGTAATTAAAATAAGTATCGTCACTGACATGTTTCTTTTTTGTATTTTTTTTAGGTTTTGCTCTGCTAAATCATCATAATTTGCATTACTTGAAACCTTAGAAAAATACTTTGTTTTATTTTCACTAACATCTACACTTTCATCTGTTACAATATCTGCGTTTTTGTTCTCATTCATATAAGAATATCTCCTTTTTCAAGAATATGCTAAACCTCTCGTGCCGATAATTCTAATTTTTCATTAATATTATCAGAATTTTCACTTACTTGACTTTGTTTTATAATTCGCTTATTAATATACATTTCCTCGTCTGCTTTATCAAAAAGTTGGCGAATACTTAAAACCGTTTCTTCGTTTTTTTCATTTACAGCATAACCTGAAGCATAAGAAATTTGAAATCTACTTTCACGACCGTTAAAATCGTCTGTTAAAAATTTTAGTTCTTTTAAAAATACCTCTACTTCTTGCGAACTTTCCACATCTTCATAAAAAACAATAAATTCATCTCCTCCATAACGACCTGTAAAAGGCTTAGCTATATGTACTTCGCAAGACGCTTTTAATAAAGTTGCGAAAGAATGTATTAATTCATCACCAATTCTATGCCCTTGCATGTCATTAGTTTTTTTAAGGTCATTTAGATCGATAACAATAACAGCAGGATTTTGTTTGGTTTTAATCCCACCACTAGTTTTAAATAATTCTTGACATTTAGAACGATTATAAAGCCCTGTCGCTACATCTAAAGATGCAATTTCTGCTAAAACTTTACTTTGTTTTAATTCTGCTTTTGTTTGCAAAATATTATTAATTACAACAGCACCTATAAGCGTTATTAATGTTAATAGTGCAATTTCTGCATATAAAATTGATGTTGTTATTTCATCGCAAATATTTGTAATTAAATTTGAAAGGTCGCTCATTTTATAAAAATGATTATCAGCATTATTAATAAGTGAAAATTCATCTAAAACTTGCGAATCAAAATTATCTTTTATATTGTTCCAACTTTCTAAAATATCCGAAGTCAAAATTGATATATTTGCCTCTTCCATTACAGAAAGTTTAGATGAACTTTGAAAATTCAACGATTCATTCATCGACGTATCTAAATAATATAGAAACTTTTCATCACGGCTATCATATAGTGCAAGTCGAACGATACGCTGTGTGCTAGAATTTAAGTATTCTATTTTATTTAAATCCTCTGTCACATCGCCAAGTCTTGATATAAGTGTCGCAAAATAAATTGCTAGAATGAACAAAATAACGATTAAAAAACCTAATACGTTCCATATTAAATTTTTACCATTTTTAATATTTAACACAAACATCACCCACCTTTTCTTATGCACTTATATAATAATTTTATAAATATTACATTTAATTATATCAATTATTACCAAAAAAGTCAATATTCGTTATGTCTAAATTCTAAATTTTAATTTTTAATGTTATATCAACTTTTTTGCAACATCTTATGTATAATAAGTACAACAAACCACTAAAAACATTGTTTTTTTATTATAGGCAATTCCTCACAACTATCGTACTTAAGGCAACACCTCACAACTAACAGCTAAAGCCTTAGCAGTCAACTTTTTTGTGAAATTTCCGTAACGTCGCACAAAAATCACTTGTAATACGAAAGTATTACTTCGTAATTTTAGCACATATTGATAAAAATTTTTCTAAAAATTTTAATTACTATAGTTATGAGGTGTTGCCTATATTAAAACTAATAGTATTTTTTGGAAAAACATACTTGATTTTTTTAAAAAAGTTTAGTATACTATTATTAAATTATATTTATATGTGTGACAGCACAAGGGGGATTATATGAAAAAACATATAAAAAAATATATAAAAAAAATATCGCTTATAACTTTAGCTGTATCTTCACTTCTATGTCTTACAGTTTTCTCATCAGATGCACAAGTTATAAAAGTAGGTTATGTTCAAAATTATGGTGTTATAAAAACTCCAGGGTCTAATGGTCATAACGGATATGGATATGAGTATTTAGAAAAAATATCTGAATATACAACAGGAAATTATATTTTTGAATATATAGAATGCGAACTAACAGAATACGAAACCTTGCTTGCAAATGGAACTATCGACATTTTTGCACCAGCTCAAATGCCAGAAACTACATATTCTACAAATGAAGACGGTACAACACAGGCATCTACAGGAAATTTCATTTATTCTGCTCTTCCTTTTACGTCTAACACAATTTTTCTAACAGATTTAAAAGTAATTGCAGAAGATATTTGTATGGAATATGAATATCTTAACAACAAAACTATAGGTGTTACTTCAAATAGTGATAGCATTGTTTCAAAAGTTAATAGTTTCCTTGCAAAATATGGTGTAAGTGCTCAAATAATCGAAACACGCATAGGACAGTATTCTGATGAATATCAACAACAAAATTACGATTTCATTATAACAAGTTCTTTGCAAATGGAACATAATCTTAATACTATTGCAAAAATAGACGAGTTTCCAGTTTATTTCGTTGCTCACTCTAGCAATTCTTCTCTTATGTCGGATATAAACAGTGCTATGCAAAAAATAAACGATAATGAATATAACTTTGTAAGTGGACTTGTTCAAAAATATTTTGACTATACTTTAGTATATAAAGAACATATAGACAACTCTGAATACAACGATTTGATAGTATCAGCTCCTTTTAAAGTAGGTGTTACCGATACTCACACTCCTTTTGGTTATGAAAACTTAGACGGTGACCCAGCAGGTATTTCTATTGATATAATAGAAGAATTATTCAAAAAATTTGACGTATCTATCGAATACGAATTACTTCCAAAAGATTTATCTGGAGTAAACCTTAGCGATTACGATTTTTTACTTCTTTCAGCTGCACAAACTGCAAATGTAGAACTTCGTGAAACTAAACCTTATGCTCATATTCCTTTTATAATGGTAGAAGATAAAAGCGTGTCTGTTAGTAACAGTAACGTAGGACTTTTAGAAAGTTACGCTGCAGATAATTCAGTTGTAAACTACTTTTTACCTTTACAAAACATAACAAGATATGAATCTCCAGAAGCATTAATAACTGCATTTAACAAGGGCGAAATTTCTACTTTGTTTGTTACAGACTCAACTTTTAGCATGATTTTACCAGAAATTGAAGCTACAAACCACACTTTAATCGAAGTAGACTATTTTTACGCACCAACTATAACAATTTCTGATAAATTTACAGATGAACAATATGCAACAATAAACAAAATGTTGTCTTACCTTTCAGAAGAAACTGTTCAATACTCTTTATTAAAACATTCAACGCTTATTAGCGAAGAAAAATTGTCTAGCTTAAATGTTATAATAATTGTTGTAGTATGCCTTTTAATTATAGGTATTGCGTATGCAGTATATAAATACGCAGACAAAAAACGTCGTCATGCTATACTTGCAAAATCTAGAGTTGACAGCCTTACTGGTTTACTTACAGAGCAAGAATTTATACGTATGACACGCAAAATTTTAAACGATAATCCAACAGGCACATATTCTATCATATCGATTGACATAGACAATTTCAGATTAATCAATGAGGCTAGTAGTTATCAAGTAGGTTCAAAAGTTATACGAATTATAGCTGATTTCTTACAAGAAGTAATCGAAGATGACATGCCTTGTGCAAGATGTTTTGCAGATAATTTCATTTTACTTGCTAACACTTATGGTTTAACTCAAAAAATCGAAAAATTCCTAAGCAGAGAAGACCTTTTAGAACAAATTAACCCTCATCTAAATACTGATACACCTATAAGTTTTAGTATTGGTAGATATACTATAGAAGACGTATCAGCAGATGTAAACCACATGATTGACTGTGCAAATTCTGCTCGTACTTTAGGTAAAAAGACTTTAGGAACAACTATGAATAAATATTCTCAAGAAATTAAGAGAAAAACAGAAATTCATAACGATGTTGTTACAAGCATGAACAAAGCTATTGAAAATAAAGAATTTGTTCTATATTATCAATTAAAAGTTGACCTTAAAGAATTACAACTATCTGGTGCAGAAGCACTTGTACGTTGGATTTCTGAAGACAAGGTTATTCCACCAAGTGACTTTATCCCTATTTTCGAAGAAAATGGATTTATAGAAAAACTTGACTTCTATGTATTAGAAACTGCTTGTATATTTATACAACAAAACCGTTCTAGAGCGTTCCCTAAAATTTCTATAAACGTTTCTGGTATAACTATGATGAATAAAAACATGGTATCACAATTCCTTGCTATTACTCAAAAATATGGTGTAAATCCTAACGAAATTGATATAGAAATAACAGAAAGTGCATTTGTAGACCACGCTGACTTCTCTCAATCTAAAATTAGAAAACTTAGAAGTTTAGGTTTCACAATTTCTATGGACGACTTTGGTACTGGTATTTCGACATTAAACAGACTTAAAGATATTAGTTTTGATACTTTAAAAATTGACCGTGCGTTTATTATAGACTCACTTGACAATCAAAGAAGCTCAAAAATCATCAAAAACATTATCCAAATGGCAAAAGACCTTGATTTAGATACTGTTGCCGAAGGTATTGAAACACCTGAACAACTTATTTTCCTACGTGATATGGGTTGTGAATATGGTCAAGGATTCTACTTCTCAAGACCACTTCCTGGCGATGAATTCTTAGAAATATTAAAACGTTATTAACCAATAAAAAACAACCTCGTTTGAGGTTGTTTTTATTTGCATAAGTGCAAATTTAAAAGACAAATATGCTTTTTATTTTTATTAAAAGTTAAAAGGACGAATATAATTCGTCCTTTTTTTGCGTTTTAGTTTAATTTTAAAAATCCAATGGAGTATTTTGCTTTAGTTTTCGTAATTTAAGACTTTTAGTCTATACTTTTTGTCATTTCCACATATTCTAAACGTTTAAAATTGCATTTTTCATACAAATTAATTGCTTGTGTATTATTTTCTTCGACTTCTAAACGAAATCTAACAGCTGTATCTTTATATAAATTTTCTACAAAGACAAAGAATTTAGAGCCAATCCCTTTCCCTGTGTGCGACGGTTTTAAATATATATCTTCAAACCAAATGCATAATCCACCATACTCCGAAGAATAGCTTTTAGAAATCATTCCGTAGCCTAATATTTCATCATTTTCTTCAAAAACAAAACCTTCAACATATGGCGAAGAATTTATAGAATTTTCTATATTTCGAGTAATAATTTCATCTGAAATATCACATAAAACAGCTGGAGAATCATAAAAATCACGCATTAATTTATAAATATCATCAAAATCTTTTTCTAAAAATTTACGTATCATATAAAACTCCTTTAAAATTCGATAATCATATCGTACCAAACAGCCCCACCATGCACCGAATTCGATACACCAAGGTTTTTATATCCAAATTTTTCATAATAGCTAATTAATTTGTCTTTACAAGTTAATATAATACCTTTTTTTCCTCTTTTTTTAGAATCTTCTATAAAAAACTGCATAATTTGTTCTGCTAGTCCATTTTTTTGATACTCAGGCAATGTACAAAGCCCAAAAATTGCTTGATAGTCATTTTCATCATTGTGCAACGTAGAATCATGATACAAATCATCAAAAATAGTTTTGCTATTTGTAACACAACCGTTTATAATACATACCATTTTATCTTCTACATAGCCTACATAAAAGCTTTTTGTAAAAGTTTTTAGTCTATGTGCAAAAGACTCCTCTGTCGCTGCCTCTTCTTTTGGAAAGCAACTAGTTTCTATAAAAGTTATTTCTGCTAAATCGTTTATATTTGCAGGGCGTATATCTAATTTCATTAATTTTCTCCTTAATATTCTAAAGAACCTGTCGTTCTTGGAAACGGTATAACATCACGTATATTCGACACAGCCGTTACATACATTATCAGTCTTTCAAAACCAAGCCCAAAACCTGCGTGCTTTGTGCCACCATATTTTCTAAGGTCTAAATACCAGCTGTAATCTTCTTCGCTTAAATTATTTTCACGAATTTTTTCAAGTAGTACATCATAGCGTTCTTCACGTTGCGAACCACCGATAATTTCACCAACTGCTGGAACTAATAAATCCATAGCAGCAACCGTTTTGTTGTCATCATTAAGACGCATATAAAAAGCCTTGATTTCTTTTGGATAATCTGTAACAAACACTGGTTTTTTGAAGATTTTTTCAGTTAAATAACGTTCATGCTCTGTTTGCAAATCTATTCCCCAAGATACTGGAAATTCGAAATCTGCATCTGCTTTTTCTAGCATTTCTATAGCTTCTGTATAAGTTACATGTCCAAAATCCGAATTTATAACATTATTTAAACGCTCAATCAAACCTTTATCGTAAAAATTATTGAAAAATTCCATTTCGTCAGGGCATTCTTTTAAAACATAAGCTAAAACGAATTTTAGCATATCCGATGCAAGTTGCATATCGTCATTTAGGTCTGCGAAAGCAATTTCTGGCTCTATCATCCAAAATTCCGAAGCATGACGAGGCGTATTTGAATTTTCTGCACGAAAAGTAGGACCGAAAGTGTAAACATTTGAAAATGCCATCGCCATACACTCTGCCGAAAGTTGACCAGAAACCGAAAGGCTCGTTTCTTTTCCAAAAAAGTCCTGAGAAAAGTCTATTTCGCCAGATTTTGCTTTTGGTAAATTATCTAATGGCAAAGTAGTTACACGGAACATTTCGCCAGCACCTTCACAGTCCGAACTTGTAATTATCGGCGTGTGAGCATAGACAAATCCTCTTTCGTTAAAAAACTTATGAATAGCGTATGCACAAACTGAACGAACACGAAAAACAGCACTAAAAGTATTTGTGCGAGGACGCAAATGTGCTATAGTTCTAAGGTATTCTAAAGTATGTCTTTTCTTTTGCAAAGGATAGTCTGGAGTAGATGTTCCCTCTATTTCAATGCTCTTTGCATGAATTTCGAAAGGTTGCTTTGCATCTGGCGTTAAAATTAAGTTTCCACACACATTTATAGATGCAGATACATTAAGTTTGCTTATATCTTTAAAATTTGCAATTTTGCTTTCTTCAAATATAATTTGAACGTTTTTAAACGTTGACCCATCGTTTATTTCAATAAAACCTAGAGATTTACTAACACGCATGGTTTTTATCCAGCCTGAAATACAAACCTCTTTATTATCTTCATTTTCTAAAAATAATTTTCTTATTTCAATTCTCATTTTTTTACCTCATTTTGTTTATATAATATTTAAAGTTTAACATAATTTATTGATTTTGCCAATAGATAAATAATAAAATTTTCTTGAATAAAAAGCGAAATTGTGATAAAATAAATTTAGATTATTTACTACTTATTTAAAAGGGAGATTATAATGAAAAAATTTATGTGTAAAGATTTTTTACTATCTACAGAAACAGCAAAAAAATTATATCATGACTACGCAAGTACTTGTCCTATAATAGATTACCACTGTCACATTGACCCACGAGAAATTGCAGAAAACAAAACTTTTGAAAACATAACTCAAATATGGCTTGGGGGCGACCATTATAAATGGCGTTTAATGAGAGCTTGTGGAGTTTCAGAAGAATATGTAACTGGTAATGCCCCAGACCGTGAAAAATTTCAAAAATGGGCAGAAACATTACCTCGAGCTATCGGAAACCCAGTGTATCACTGGAGTCACGCAGAGCTTAAAGCATATTTTGGATACACAGGAACATTAAACGGCGAAACAGCTCAAGAAGTTTGGGACTTAGCTATAGAAAAATTAAAAGACCCTAAAATGTCAGCTTGTGGAATTATCGAGCAGTCAAATGTTGATGTTATTTGCACAACAGACGACCCAGCAGACAGCCTTGAATGGCACGAAAAAATTGCAAACGACAGCTCTATAAAAGCAAAAGTTCTACCAGCTTGGCGACCAGACAAAGCCATGGCTATAAAATCTGACGGATTTTTATGTCATATAAAAGATTTAGAAAAACTATCTAATATTCAAATTAATTCTTTCGCAACTTTTATTAAAGCTTTAGAAAACAGACTAGACTTTTTTGCTAGTCGTGGTTGCGTTGTTTCTGACCATGGGTTAGATTATTTAATGTTTAATCCTTGCACAAACGATGAAATAGAAGAAATTTTTGCAAAAAGACTTAAAAATATCGAACTTTCAAAAGAAGATGTCTTAAAATACCATACAATGTTTATGGTTGAAATGGCAAAAAATTATAGCAAAAGAAATTGGGCTATGCAACTGCATTTTTCAGCACTTCGTGATAATAACGCAAAAATGCTTAATAAAGTTGGTGCAAACACTGGTTTTGATGCAATAAATACATATTGTCCTTCTGAGCAAGTTTCTGCATTTTTAAGTCACCTAGCTAGTACGGACGAGCTACCTCGCACAATTTTATATTCATTAAACCCTAACGATAATTCATTTATAACGTCGATTATGGCGTGTTTCCAAGATGATACATCTGTTGGAAAAATACAACACGGTAGTGCGTGGTGGTTTAATGACCATCGTGACGGAATGATAGACCAAATGAAAAACCTTGCAAATCATGGTGTTTTATCTGCTTTTGTAGGTATGCTTACAGATTCTAGAAGTTTTCTTTCATATACTCGACATGAATATTTTAGAAGAATTTTATGCGATATGATTGGAACATGGGTAGAAAACGGCGAATATCCAGAAGATTATTCTGCTCTTGAAAAAATAATCAAAGGTATTTCATACGAAAATGCAAAACAATATTTTAATTTCTAAATTTTATTGGAGGAAAAATGCTAATTTGCCCAAATTGTAATTCAACGCTTAAAAAAAATGATTTTTCATACATCTGCGAAAATAATCATAGTTTTGATATTTCAAAAACCTCGCATATAAATTTGCTTATTTCCTCAAAAACAGATTTAGGAGATAACAAAGATATGGTTCGTGCAAGAACAGATTTTCTGAGCCGTGACTACTACAAACCACTAGCAACAAAGCTTTGTAATTTAATTCCAAGTGGCAAAATTATTTTAGATTGTGGTTGTGGACAAGGCTACTACACGAAACAAATTGCAGATTTCGCCTCTAATATTTACGCTACAGATATTTCAAAGCATGCTGTAATTCATGCATCTAAAAATGATAAAAAAACGCAATATTTTGTAGGAAATGCATTTAATTTACCTATTAAAGAAAGCAGTATAGACGTTATAACAAGTATTTTCGCACCACTTTCTACAGACGAGTTTTACCGTGTTTTAAAAAAAGATGGTAAAGCTTTAGTTGTAGTGTCTGGCGAAGACCATTTGTTTGAACTAAAGCAAAAAGTTTACGAAAATCCATATAAAAACGATGAAAACAAGCATGATTTTGCAGATTTTTCAGTAAAAACTAAAGAAAAACTCACTTATACGGTGTGTATCGAAAAAAATGAAGATATAAAACATTTGTTTAATATGACACCATATGCTTTTAAAACATCTATTGAGGACATGAAAAAACTAGATTTTTTAGAAAATTTAGACGTTACTCTTGATTTTGCTATCTATATTCTCGAAAAATAAATAAAAAAGACTTAAAAATCAGCTAAATTGATATTTAAGTCTTTTATTTTTTGATATATAAAAAAATATAACTGCACTATATAAAACAGTGCAGTTGGTAAATTATACTTTAAAACGTATATTCAAGCATTATAGCACGCAATACGTGTCCATATATTGCTTCATTTTTGGTAAAATTTCTGAATATGTTCCTTCTGATGATAAATAATCATAAATATCTTTTACATCTATAATTTGGTGAACATTTATTCCAAATTCCTCTTTCACTTCCATAATAGCTGTTTTGCCTTCGTTTTGTCCTATTTCTTGACGATTTACAGAAATAAACATATCCGAAACTTTAACATCACCACAACCGAATAAAATAGGCATTGTTTCACGTATCGCAGTTCCAGCCGTTATAACGTCTTCTATAATAATAATTCTGTCGCCATCAACTGGTTTGTAACCCACGATACTACCACCTTCACCGTGGTCTTTTTCTTCTTTTCTATTAAAAAAGAACGGTTTGTCTATTCCATAACTTGTAGCTAAAGTTGCAGAAGTTGACGCAGCAAGTGGTATCCCCTTATAAGCAGGACCAAACATCGCATCGTAGTTATCTCCACAAGTTTCTTTGATTAAACTTGCATAAAACTTAGATAATGTTGCAATTTGCAAACCTGTTTTGTAATTTCCTGTATTTACAAAATACGGAGTATTTCTTCCACTTTTTGTTACAAAATCTCCAAAACGAAGTACATCAGCACTTTTCATAAATTCTATAAACTCTTTTTTTTCTGTTGTTAACATAAATATGTCCTCCAAATTTTATCTTTACATATATAATACATAAAAAGCTTAATAAAGTCAATATCTTTAAATCCTTTTACTTATTATTAACATTTTTACAAAATAGTAAAAAATACATATTTTTTTAAACTTTTCTCTTGAAATTAATTTTATTTTATGTTATACTTTAACTAATAAAAATAAGGTGTACAAATAGTATACCAAAAAAATTATTGGAGGTAATTTATAATGAGATTAATAACTCGTTCTGATTTTGATGGTTTGGCATGTGCAGTATTTCTTAGAGAAGCTGGTGTAATAGACAGCTGGACGTTTACGCACCCTAAAGATTTACAAGATGGACTAATTGAAGTAACAGAAAACGATTGTCTTGCAAACGTTCCATACGTAGAAGGTTGTGGACTATGGTTTGACCACCATACAAGTGAATACGAACGTACTAAATTTGATTTTGAATATGATGGTGAAAGCCGTCCTTGTGACAGTGCTGCTCACGTTATTTATGATTATTACGGAGGAAAAGAAAAATTCCCTCGTTACGATGATCTTTTAGAAGCTGTTGATAAAGTAGATGCTGCAAAATTAACACGTGACGAAATCCTTAACCCTATGACAAACAAATGGGTACTTTTAGGTTACATAATGGACCCTCGTACTGGTCTTGGTCGTTTTAGAGATTTTAGAATTAGTAACTATGCACTAATGGAAGAATTAATCATCTGGTGTTCTGAAAAAACTATTGACGAAATTTTCGAACTTCCTGATATTCAAGAACGTGTTGAACTTTACTTAGAACACAGCGAAAAATTCGTTGAAATGGTAAAAGAACACTCTCGTGTAGTAGATAAAACTCTTATCACTGACTTACGTGGCGTAGATACTATTTATGCTGGTAATCGTTTTATCGTATATAGCTTATACCCAGAAACAAATATTTCTTCTTGGATAGTTTCTGGTCGTGGTGGTAAAGGTTGTGCTGCAGCTGTTGGTTATAGCGTTCTAAACAGAACTTCAACTGTAAATGTTGGTTCTCTAATGCTTAAATACAACGGTGGTGGACATGATGCTGTTGGTACTTGTCAATTCTCTGATGAAGAAATGCAAACAGGCCTTGACAAAATGTTAAACGAACTTATCGAACTAAATAAATAAAATGCACTGCACCCTATAAACTAACTTATAGGGTGCAGTTTTTTGTGTAAATTTAACTTTGCATTGTTTTTCAGGCTTGTATTACAGATTTTTCACTCAAAAATTCGCATTTTATGGATTTATAAACTAAAACTGCTACTTACAAATTACATAAGTAGCAGTTTTTTTGACACTTTTTTTGTAGGAAAGTGTTTTTAGTTTATTTATTCATGTTTTCCTGTAATTGCAAAAACTACCCATTCTGCAACATTAGTTGCGTGGTCGCCGATTCTCTCTAAATATTTTGCAATCATTAATGTATCTATCGTAGTTTCGGCATCTTTCTCGTTTTCTTTTATGTCTGCAATTATCTCTTTTTTTACAGTATCAAACAATTCATCTACAACATCGTCATAAGCAATAACGCTATTTGCTAGTTCTAAATCTTGTGAAACATACGAATTTACTGCGTCTACAACCATTTTCATAACTTCTTCAGCCATTTTTTGTAAATTATCTGATAAATCTACATTTACTGTGTGTTTTGATAATGAAGCGATATCTTCTGCTTGGTCGCCGATACGCTCAAGGTCTGTTATCATTTTAAGTGCTGCTGAAACAATACGCAAATCTGACGCTAAAGGCTGTTGTTTTAGCAAAATCATCATGCACTGCCCTTCGATAGTTTTTTCTAACTCGTCAATCGTCGCCTCTATAGCCATTGATTCTTCAGCTATGCTTTCATCATGGCTTATAAATCCTTCAATAGCAAGTGAAATTGCTTTTTCGCATAATTTGCTTAATTTTATTAAATTTTCGTTAAGCTCCTCAAGTTGAGCTCTATATCTTTCTCTCATAAAAAATCTCCTTAGCCAAATCTTCCTGTAATATAATCTTCCGTGCGTTTATCTGTAGGATATGAAAAAATATCGTCAGTATCTCCCATTTCTACAACTTCTCCTAGCAGAAAAAATGCCGTTTTATCTGAAATACGAGTAGCTTGTTGCATATTATGCGTAACTATAACTATTGTATATTTTTCTTTAAGTTCTATAGCTAAATCTTCGATTTTCGATGTAGAAATTGGGTCTAGTGCTGAAGTTGGTTCGTCCATAAGTAAAACTTCGGGATTAACAGCTAACGCTCTTGCTATGCATAATCTTTGTTGCTGACCACCAGACATACCTAGAGCCGATTTTTTTAGTCTGTCTTTAGTTTCTTCCCAAATAGCAGCGTCCCTAAGGCTTTTTTCTACAATTTCATCAAGCTCACGCTTAGCTTTTATGCCATGTGTACGTGGTCCATATGCAACATTATCATAAATACTCATAGGGAACGGATTTGGTTTTTGAAAAACCATACCAACACGTTTTCTTAAAATATTTGTATCTATATCTTTGTAGATATTTTCATTATCTAGTAAAAATTCACCATTAATTTTGCAACCTTCAACTAAATCATTCATACGATTTATTGATTTTAAAAGCGTTGATTTTCCACAGCCTGACGGACCTATAAAAGCTGTTATTTCTTTTTCTTGTATTTTAAGATTTATATCTTTTAGCGCCTGAAAATCCCCATAAAATAGGTTGGCATTTTTTATTTCAAGTTTCATGTTTTATAACCTTTCATTATGCATTACGTTTTTTAAGCAAGCTTTTTGCAATCAAAGTAGACAAACCATTAATTAAAACTATAATTATAAGTAAAATTGCCGATGTAGCGTAAGCTTGTGGAAAATGTGTCCCCTCACCTGTTAGCATATACATATGCACTGAAAGAGTTCTGCCACCATCTGTAAACGGGTTTGATACTGTGCCTGTCGTTGTACCTGCTGTATAAATCAAAGCAGCTGTTTCACCTATAATTCGTCCTATTGCTAAAATTATTCCTGCTAAAATACCATTCGTTGCAGATGGCAAAATCACTACAAAAATCGTGCGTAGTTTTCCTGCTCCAAGCCCAAAACTTGCTTCACGAAATGTATTTGGTACTGCCTTTAGTGCTTCTTCTGTCGAACGTATAATAAGTGGTAAAATCATTATAGAAATTGTTAAAATACCTGAGAGTAGCGAAAATCCAAACTGCATATATTTTACAAAAAATATCATACCAAAAAGTCCGTATATTATAGACGGTATTCCTGATAATGTTTCCGAAGTAATTCGTATAGCTTCGACGATTTTATTTCCTTTTTTTGCATATTCCACAAGATAAATCGCTGTAGATATTCCTAAAAATGTAGATAGCGTGAGTGATGTTGCAATTAAAATAAGTGTATTTATAGTTGCTGGTACTAAAGATGCATTTGTTGAATTATATTTTGCGTCAAACAAAGATGGTTCTCCACTAAAATATTTAGAAATTTCCGAAAAAACTTCTGGCAAGCCATTTATCAAAAGATACAAAACTATAAAAGATATTATAGAAAATGTAATTCCCGCTGATAAATAAACTATTAATTTCAAAGGATTTAATTTGAATTTTTTCATAATTTTTTATACCTTTCTTTTAAGTATAGAGAATGACAGGTTTATCACTAAAATAAATACAAATAACACAACACCTGTCGCAATTAATGCTTCTTCGTGTAAATCTGTTGCGTATTTCATTTCCATAACAACATTTGCTGTAAGAGTTCTAATTCCGTCTAAAACATCTGTTGTAACACGAGGTTGGTTTCCTGCAACCATAATTACAGCCATTGTTTCGCCTACTGCACGACCAATTCCTAAAACTACTGATGCTAAAATCCCTGACTTCCCTGCTGGCAACACCACTTTAAAAATACTGTTTTCATGCGTTGCACCTAAAGCTCTTGCACCCTCATAATAATATGACGGAACAGCCTCTATAGCACTTTGACTTAGCCCTATAATTGTTGGTAAAATCATAAATCCTAAAAGTAGTGATGCTGTAAAAATACTTGAACCACTTGTTAAGTTTATTCCAAAAATATTACGAACCATAGGCACTAAAACCACCATACCAAAAAATCCGTATAAAATTGATGGGATACCTGCCATTAAATTTACCATGGGCTTTAGACACGCCACAACTTTTTTAGAGCAATATTTTGTTAAAAAAACTGCTGTAAGTATTCCTATTGGAACACCAACTAAAACAGCACCCACTGTGATATAAATACTTCCGAGTATCATAGGAAAAATACCAAAAGATGGGTTTGTTGCTGTCGGTTGCCAAGTTGTTCCAAAAAGAAAATCAAAAATTCCTATTTCAGTCATTGCTGGCATACCATTTGCAAATAAAAATACACATATAATAAGTACACATAAAATTGAAACACACGCCACTAGCATAAAAAATATTTCAAATAGTTTTTCTTTAAATTTATTCACTTTCTTTACCTCCAAATACAAAAATTTCATTTATGTAAGTTACTATAATTTCATAAATAAAATTTTTGTATTCGCCACCACTTAAATTGTCGCAGTGGCGAATTATAAAAAAGTTATTGAGAAATCTCATCAAATGTTGTGCTTTCGCCGATATATACATTAACTAACTCTTCCATAGTTATGTTTGATAATGGATTAGCTGTATTTACTATAATTGCGATACCATCTATTGCACAAGCAACACCTGTAAGGTCTGCAAGTTCTGATTCTTTTATATCACGAGATGCCATACCTATATCAAAAGTTCCATCTATAGCTCCTGTCATACCAGCAGAAGAACCAAGCCCCTCAAGGTTTATTGTAGCGTTTGGATTTATTTCGTTATAAGCTTCGATAAATTTTTCCATTAAAGGTGATACTGATGTTGAACCACCTACTGTGATTGTACCTGATGGCATATTAGATACAAAATTTTCAGTTGTGACATCTACTGCGATATAACCTGATGCTACTGCAATATCTTGTGCCTCTTGAGTAAAGATAAATTCTAGAAACTCTATAGCTATAGGGTTTAAATCTGCTCCTGTTTTTATAGCAATATTAAAAGGACGAGCTACAGCATATGTGCCATCTGCAATTGTTTCTGATGTTGGATAAACACCATCTACCGAAATCGCTTTTACAGTATCATTTAAAGAACCTAGTGAGATATAACCGATAGCTTGTGGATTTCCTAAAACTTCTGTCATAACCTTACCAGTACTATCTTGAACATTTGCCTCAACAGTTGTTCTATCTCCACTTCCGTCATCAACACCTGTAATTTCTGTAAATGCACCACGAGTTCCTGAACCATCTTCACGGCTAATAACTGTTATTTTACCTGTTGCAGTTGTTGATGTGTTACCACTATCATTTCCTGTGTTGCCCGAATTTGTTGTAGTGTCGTCTGACGAACACCCTGCAAGCATTGCACACATCATTGTTGCACTAAGCATTAAAGTTAATAATTTTTTCATAATAAGTCTCCTTAAAATATTTGTTTTAAATTTGTTTTGTTTTAACAAGTTTAATTATAAGTTCTCTTTGTTAAATGTAAAAGCAAAGTTATGTTAAATGTTTGTTAAGTTAATTAGATTAATTATTGCTATAACTTTGCTAAAATTTTAATATTTAACAAAAAAAGACTCTTAACATCATCTATATC
>JAWXUO010000034.1:0-24985 GCA_044426355.1 Clostridia bacterium
CAGTATTTTAGGGCTTGTATCATATGCATGGGCAGGTTTTGGTGCAACTTTTGGACCTTTAGTAATTTTATCGCTATTTTGGAGAAGAACAACTCTAAAAGGTGCAATTGCTGGCGTTTTTACAGGTGGTGTAGTTACAATTTTATGGAATTTAATCGCTACTTCGTTAAACTTTGCAGGAATTTTTGCGTTATATGAATTAGTTCCAGGGTTCGTAGCGTCTTTAGTTGCGATTATTGTAATTAGTAACTTAGATAGCGAGCCTTCGGCAGAAATTTTAGCAGAATTTGACAGCTATACTAGTTGTGAAGAATAATGATTAAAAAAATACTAGGATTTTTAATATTAGTAATACTAACCATAGCGACTTATCTTTCGGACGTGCAAAATGGCAGTGACGTATTTGTTCATCAAAATATATTTGATAGCCAAAATGAGGATATACAAAAGACTGTAGTGTCTTTTATAGATGTATCTCAAGGCGATAGTAGCCTTATTGTTACAGGAAGTCAAGCTATTTTGATTGATGGTGGTAGAAATGCTGATGAAACGAATGTCTGCGAATATATCGAGTCGCAAGGGGTAAAGTCTATTGATTTAATAATTGCAACGCACCCACATGAAGACCACATTGGTGGACTTGATGCTGTTATGGAAAAGTTTGATGTGTATCAAATTTTAATGCCAGATGTTCCGTATAATACTAAAACTTATGAGGACGTTATAACTTCGGCGAACGAAAATGGAACTGAGATAATTTATCCAGATGATTATTATGCTTTTGAGTTTGAAAGTGGGTTAACTATAAAAGTTTTAACTCACCCTGCCGAATTTGAAAGCTCGAATGTTAATAACGACTCTGTAGTGTGCCGTGTAGAAATTGGCGAAACAAGTATTTTATACACTGGTGATATGGAGCAAGAACTCGAGGTTGCTTTGCTTTCACAAGTAGAAAAAGCCGATATTTTAAAAGTTGGTCATCACGGTAGCAATACTTCGTCTACAGATGATTTTTTAGACAGAGTATCTCCATCTATAGCTATAATTTCGTGTGGTTTTGAAAATTCGTATGGACACCCTCACGTTGAGGTTATAGATAGGCTTACCATTCGTGGTATCGAAATTTTGCAAACACAGTACGAGGGAACGATAGTTTTTGAATTTTAGATGTTAACAAAATTTACAATTAAATATTGACAGAAACAGTGTGTTGGTGTATTATAATATTAGTACATTAATACACTTTGTTTTTATAAGGAGGGGTAATCTTGAAATGGCAATTTGAAAGTGACAGAGCGATTTATATTCAAATAAAAGAAATTTTAAAAGCAGATATAATTGCTAACAATTACGAAATTGGACAAAAATTCCCGTCGGTTAGAGAACTAGCACAATTAGCCTCGGTAAATCCAAATACTATGCAAAAAGCACTTGTAGAGCTGGAAAAAGAAGGTTTTTTAGAAAGTTCTGGCACTTTAGGAAGAGTAATCTCGAAAAATTATGGAGATTTAAACACAAAACGTGAAGATTTTGCTAAGAAAAAAACTGACGAATATGTGGCTCACATGAAAAAAATTGGATACTCTGAAAAAGAAATTATAAATTTAATTATGGAGGTGGGGAAAAATGTCGTTAGTGGAAATTAAAAATATTACAAAAAAATATAAAAAAAATAAAATTGCACTAGATGATGTGTCTATGAATTTAGAGCAAGGTAGAATAATCGGACTTTTAGGACCAAATGGTAGTGGTAAGACTACATTAATTAAACTTTTAGCAGGTATTTTAACTACAAATGTTGGAGAAATCAAAGTAGACGGCAAAGAAATTGGATTTGAAACTAAAAAAGTAGTGTCATATTTACCAGATGTAAGCTATATTAACGAAGGGCAACGCATAAATGAGGTTATTGAATTTTTTTGCGATTTTTACGAAGATTTTGATAGAAATCGTGCAGAAAATATGCTTGGAAGTTTGAATATTTCATTAGATTTGAAATATAAAGAGTTATCTAAGGGTATGAAAGAAAAAGTTCAACTTGTTTTGGTTATGAGCAGACGTGCAAAACTTTATTTGCTAGATGAGCCTATTGCAGGAGTTGACCCTGCCTCTCGTGACTATATTTTGAATACAATTATAAAAAATTATGATGCAAATGCTACGATTTTAATATCTACGCACTTAATTACGGATATTGAAAACGTTTTAGATGATATAATTTTTATAAATAACTCTAAATTAGGCTTAATATCATCAGTTGATGAAATTCGAGAAAACTACGGAAAAAGTGTTGATGAATATTTTAGGGAGGTATATAGATGTTATTAAAATTAATAAAATATGACTTTAAATATTTGTTTAAAATGCTAATTCCGTTGTATGTAGTGTGCTTAGGATTAGCTTTAATAAACGGTTTTCTCTTGATACCAAGCCAATATAATTCATCTTTATTAGCAGATGAGGACTTAGTTGCCGAATTTTTCTATATGATGTTAGATTTATTTGTAAATTTAAGTGCATGTATGATATTTTCTATAAATTTATTTGCAATAATTTGGGGAGTTAAACGTTTTTTTACCAATGTTTTTGGAAAAGAAGGCTATCTCACAAACACATTACCTGTTACACACCACGAAGTGATATTATCAAAGTTGATTTCGATAACTATAGCGATTATTGCATCTTTTGTAGCATTTTGCTTTATAATTTCACTATTTTACATGGGAATTTACGATATTACGGTGGCTGACATAGTAGAAGTTAAAGATTATTTAGTAGATGTACCGTTGAGTTTTACAATTTCACTATATCTTTGTGGAGTTGTCGTGCTTATGTCAACTGTTTTGCAGATTTTTGCATCAATATCTATAGGACATTTGACAAAAAATAGAATACTTTGTAGTTATATTGCGTATTTTGTGCTTGCAAATGTGATAGTTCAGCCAATAACAACATTATTTACGCTAGATTATGTAAAATCTGTCGAAGAAACGATAATTTATATGAGAAAACTGAATTTAGGAGTTTTTACACCACTATTGTGGGGTTACATAGTTTCGTTTGCAGTATTAGGCTTGATTTTTTATTTTATTACACAAAAAATTATTAAAAATAAACTTAATTTACAGTAAAAAATTGAGTGTCACTAAGGTGGCACTCTTTTTTGATATTTTTGTAATTATTATTGCTCTTTTTGAATACAATTTAGAAAAAGGGGGTATATATGTTTATTTATACGACGAAAATATCGAAAAAAAAGGTAATTTTAGCAGTTTTAGCAATGGCTTTATTTATTATGCTGGTAATTTTGCTTAGACCGACAGATGATGCATACACTGTTTTAGCACAACAACACGAGGAGGCTATTATGGCATCAATTACTGTAGGAAGTATTAAAACTAACGAAGAACGCAGAATTTTTTTAAGTGAAAGTGGTTATGAAGTGTCGCAAAACGAAATTTCTGTTAAAAATGTGCAAATCCCACAGGAATTTGACGAAGTTTACACGAAATATAACGAACTTCAAAAAAGTCAAGGTTTTGACCTTAGTAAATTTAAAGGTAAGGCTGTAGAACTTTACACATATCAAATTTATAATTATGATAGTGAAGATGATGTATTTGCTAATTTGTTAATTTATAACAATAAAATTATAGGAGGGGACATTCAAAGTGCATCTCTCGATGGTTTTATAACAGGTTTTGAGAAAAATAATTGATTTTATCGTGAAAATATGCTAAAATTAGATTTAGGTGGTGAATTATGCAACGACTTGATAAATTTTTAGTAAATTTAGGATATGGCTCAAGGAGCGAAATTAAAAATATTGCAAAAACTGGTAGAATTTTAGTAAATGGTGAAAAAATTGTAAAAACTGATGTGAAAATTGATGAAAATGCAGATGAAATTATATTTTGTGGCGAAAAAGTTGTCTATAAAAAGCATATTTATATTATGCTGAATAAAAAAACTGGTTATGTAACGGCGAATAAAGACAATATAAATCCTACAGTTTTTGAACTTTTAGACGAAAAAGACAGAAATCAGAAACTTTTTGCAGTAGGTAGGCTTGATAAAGACACCGAGGGTTTGCTTTTGCTTACAACTGATGGCGATTTGGCACATGGTATTATGTCGCCTAAAAAACACGTAGAAAAAGTGTATTATGCAGAAGTTTTTGGAGAAATTTTAGAAAAACACGTTGAAATTTTTAAAAAAGGTGTTGTTTTTGAGGATAAAACGGAGTGCAAACCTGCAAAACTTGAAATTATAAGTTCTGGTGAGGTGTCGCATGCGTATGTTACAATTTCTGAGGGGAAATTTCATCAGGTGAAAATTATGTTTAGAACGATAAATTGCACAGTTTCGTATTTGAAACGAATGAAAATTGCTGATTTGTGCCTTGATGATAGCTTAAAAATAGGAGAATATAGATTTTTAACAGAAAAAGAGGAGTTGTACTTAAAAAATATAGCTTTTGGTGTGAAAAATGATTAAAGGAATTGGGACGGATATTATAGAAATAGAGAGAATTCGAAAGGCTGTTTTAAAAGAATATTTTGTAAAAAGGGTGTTTACGGCGAATGAAATTGCTTATGCAGAGTCAAAAGGTGACTTTGCACAGACTTTTGCAGGAATTTTTTGTGCAAAAGAGAGTATAATCAAGGCGAAAGGACGTGGTTTTCCTTTTCATGAGCTTGAAATTTTGCATGATGAAAATGGAAAGCCATACTGTAGTGATGAAAAAATTTTCATATCAATATCGCATTGTAAAGAATATGCAACTGCAATGGCAGTAATAGAGGAGTAAAAATGAAAAAACTTCTGGTTTTATTAACTTTTTGCATGATTTTTTTAGTTTCATGTGATAGGAATATAAACATAGAGGAAGTTGAAGAAGATGTTCGCAGTTTTTATAACGAACTTGAAAGTTGCGAGTATACCGTGTCGGTTTTGACGAGTATTTACAACAAATCGCAGGCGTTTTTGCTAGATTTTACGTATAATGCTGATAAATCTGACCAAATTGTGATAATTAAGCCTGAGGAAGTTTCTGGAATTACGGCATATGTAGAAGAAAATAGCGAAAATATTGAAATTTCCTTTGAAGATGTACAAATTGAAACATTACTTACGGAAAATATAGGGATTTCGCCTGTAGATGTAACAAGTTTTGCGATTTTTGACCTAAAAAACAAAAAAGCAGAGAGTATAGCAGTTAGTGATACTATAAAAATTTCGTATGTTGATGAAAAAATTTCGAAAGATGTCTTCCTAAATTACGAAAACTATGATATAATAAAAGTTGAAGTTTATGTAGACGGTAGCATGGTTGTTTCGTGTTGCTACGCATAAATTTGATGTATCATAAAAAAGGGGGAGTTTTAGTATAAAAAACAGGACTTTTGCAGAAATTAACCTTGAAAATATAAGAAAAAATTATAAAAACATTAAAAAATATGCTAAAATCCGAGTTTTGGCTGTGGTAAAAGCGAATGCATATGGACATGGAGCTTTTGAAGTTGCAAAGGCTTTAGAACTTGAAAATGCAGACTATTTCGGAGTTGCAACGGTTATGGAGGCGATAAGTCTTCGTGAAAAAGGAATTAAAACTCCAATTTTGCTGTTTGGTTTTTTTGCTGATGATGAAATTGAAACTTTGCTTAAAAATGACATAACATTGTCAGTATTTGATGTAGATAACCTAGAAAATATATCTAAAATAGCGAAAAAAATTGATAAAATAGCGAAAATTCATATAAAAATTGATACAGGTATGTTAAGACTTGGTTTTAAAGATTTTGAAAGTGAACTTATTTTAAAGTTTTTTTCGTTTGAAAATATTTTTGTAGAAGGAATTTTTTCTCACTTTTCTAGTGCAGATATAGACACAGAAAAAACGAAAAAACAGGTTTTAATCTTTGAAAAAACTATAAAAAACATTCAAGAACTGGGATATGATGTCCCTGTAAAGCATATTAGTGCTACAGCAGGGCTTATGTATTTTAAAGAATTTAATTTTGATATGGTACGTGCTGGAATTGGACTTTATGGGTACTATCCAGATGAAAAACAAGAAAAAAACATAGAAATTTCACCAGCAATGACAGTTTTTTCTACGATTGCACAAGTAAAAGAACTGAAAAAGAGCGAAAGTGTTAGTTATTGTGGGAATTTTACTGCTAAACAAGATATGAAAATTGCCGTTGTAACTATCGGTTATGCAGATGGATATTTTAGAGGGAATTCCGAAAAAGCGTATTTTATGTATAAAGGTAAAAAAACACCTATTTTAGGTAATATTTGCATGGATATGTGCATGATTGACGTAAGTTTAATCGAAAACATAGAAAAAGGCGATAGAATTTTAGTGTTTGGTGATGGTTTAGGTGCAAATGTTGTAGCTGATTTCACAAATGCCATATCATACGAAGTTTTATGTGCTATAAGCGATAGAGTTTGCCGAATTTATTAATTCACGAATGTAATTTTTATGCATACTATGTATTAGTAGCTAAATTTGTAAAAAAAAATAAAAAAATTATGATTAAAAAACAAATTTTTGTGGGAAAATAACGTATATTAAAATTTTCCGACGGAGCGTGAGTTTATGGATCAAATAAAAAGAGGCGACATTTATTATGCTGATCTTAGCCCTGTTGTGGGTTCTGAGCAAGGTGGAATTAGACCAGTATTAATAGTTCAAAACAATGTAGGAAATAAGTATAGCCCAACTGTTATAGCTGCTGCGATTACTTCGCAGATAAATAAGGCAAAAATGCCAACACATATTGAGCTTTCTGCGAAAAACTACGGCTTAACAAAAGATTCGGTGATACTTATGGAACAAATTAGAACGATAGACAAAAAAAGACTAAAAGAAAAGATGGGAACTATAGATGAAAGTTGCATTAGTCAAGTAAATGACGCACTAAATGTGAGCTTTGGCTTAGGTTCAAATTAAATGGAGGAATTATGAAACAATCAAAACCACTAATTATAACAGTTTTAATGATAACTTTATTGTTATCAAGTTATGTTGCTTTCGCATCAGAATATGGCTCAAAAGATGACCCACTTGTGAGCCTTAGCTACATTAAAGAAATTTTGTTGCCACAAACTTTAAACAGTGTAGATGAGCTAGTTATGGAAAGAACGGAAGAGTATGTAAGTCAACTTGATGAAAAAATGGAAACTTTTGAAAGCGAGTTTAATGCAGTTGCGAGTAACTCGGAATTTGTTCAAAAAGTTGCAGAAAACATTACAAATAATCAAAATGCAGTTGCTTTAGTAACTGTGTCAAGTGGACAAACTTTACGATTTAATTCAGGAACGGAAATTCTTTTAAGAACAGGCACTGCGAATTTTACAACTGGTGAAGGCGTTGTAAATATCACGACAGGCACAACAAACCAAACTGCGATTGCAGTGAATAATATGTATATTGCAGTTGATGATTTAAGAAGTCTTACGGCATCTTCTGACTGCACAATCATGGTTTTTGGAGCATATACTTTAAGTTAATAAATTTTTTAGAAAGTAGTACGTGTAATGCGTACTATTTTTTTGTATATTTTCCCTCAAGTTACATAAAATAAATTCAAATGAGAGGTGAAAATATGATTCCTAGAGATTTAGATGGAAAAACTATAGTTTCGAGATTATATTTAGAAAAAAGTTTGGAAAAAAATCTAGAAATGTTCAAAGAATTGTTTAAAAATGATGATACACTAGTTGTTCGTGAGATTACAATTCGTGGAAAAATTCCTGTAAAAGTAGCTGTGATTTTTTTTGATGGAATGGTAAATAATTTGAGTATCGCAGAAAGCATTATTGAGCCTATGCTTAAAATAAAGGAGAATGACCTTGTTAAAATCACCGCAAAAACTATTGCAAATTCGGTTTTGGAGGTGAATGATGCTGTTGTGACAGACAATATGACTGAAATTTTAGGAAAATTTTTGTATGGTGATAGCTTAATTCTTGTAGATGGTGATTTTTGTGGAATAGTTGTAAATACGAAAGGTTTTTTGCTTCGTTCTATATCCGAACCTGAGAGCGAAAAGGTTTTAAGTGGTCCTCGTGAAGGTTTTATCGAGGGTTTCATGATGAATTTATCACTTATTAGACGAAAAATCAAATCTCCAGACTTGAAATTTCAATTTATCGAACTTGGAACTGTGACAAAGACAACAGCTGTTATTTGCTATATAGAAGGTGTTTGCGAGCGTGAAATTATAAAAACTTTTGAAAAAAGAATAAAAAAGTTTGCTTTGGACAGTGCGATAGACGTGAATTACGTTATTGAGAGCATAAAAGATAGTAAATTTTCGCCATTTCCTACTATGGGGACAACTGAGCGACCAGATGTTTTTGTAGCAAAAATTTTAGAGGGCAGGGTCGGTTTAATACTAGATGGAACACCAGTTGCAGTCACTGCTCCACATATATTTATGGAGAGTTTTCAGTCAAACGATGACTATTATATGAATTATTTATACGCAAATATTGCTCGAATGCTTAGAATTTTCGGATTTTTATTTAATATTAGTATTCCATCAATTTTTTTAGCGATGATAACTTTTCACCAAGAATTGATACCAACAAAATTGCTATTTAGCATTTCAATGGCACGAGATGGAGTGCCTTTTCCAGCAATTGTTGAGGCTTTAGTTTTAGTTTTTATCTTCGAAATTTTAAAAGAGGCAGGAACAAGAACTCCTGCAAGTATTGGACAAACACTCAGTATAGTTGGAGCTTTGGTGCTAGGACAGGCAGCAGTAGATGCACGTTTTGTATCCGTACCGATGGTCATTGTTGTAGCTTTTTCTGGAATAACTGCTCTAACAGTACCGAAACTTAAAGTTCCATCAGTAGTTTTTCGCATAATTTTACTAATTTTATCGTCGATTATCGGATTATATGGTTTGATTTTCGGGATTTGCATTATAATTTTGCATATTTGTAGCATAAGAAGTTTTGGAGTTCCATATGTAACGAATATTTCGAGTGTGCGAGTTGGTGATTTAAAAGACAATGTTTTTCGATTTCCATGGACACTTATGCGACCAAATCACAGGTTTATCTCAGAAGATTCACCAGAAGAAACATCAGGAGATTAGGTATGAAAAAGTGTATTTTGATTATTTTGTGTTTGGCTCTTTGTGGTTGCAAAGATTACAAAGACATAGAAAATTTAACTATTGTTACAGCTGTTGCGATAGATTTTGCTGAGGACGAAGAATATGAGATAAATCTCGAGGTTACTAAATTTACAAACGATAAAACAGAAGTGTCGATTATTAAAGCTAATGGGGTAACTTTTCCAGAAGCTATAGCAAATGCTGTGAAAATTACTGGAAATGATCTGTTTTTTAGCCATGTTCAAGCAGTTATTATAAGCCAAGAAGTAGCATCAAGTTCAATTTATCCTTTTTTGGATTTTATTTATAGAAATTCGGATTTTAGGTTGAATATACCATTTTTAATAGCAAAAGATGCTCGTGCAAGCGAGATTTTAGAAGCAAATTCTTTGATAGACGATATAGCAGGCATACAAATTAAAAAAATAGTGGATTCTAATCAGTTAATTTCAGAAGTTCCATCAATTCCTATTTATGAGTTTATTGATGACCTTGCGACGCAAGGAAAATGTGGAATGTTGCCTGTTATGATTTTGAATGAGGACTCAAATGGGGTTAAAACTCGTGAAATTTCAGGACTTGCATTATTTGATACAGAGTGTATTTACGCTTTTTTAGATGAAAAACAGACTAAAACACTAGGAGTTTTGCAAAACAAAGCTGAAACGGGTAATGTTATTAATGAATATGTTGAAAATACTAAAACTTTTGAGCTTATTTTTGCTGAAAGTGAAATAAAACCAAAACTTTACGATGGAAACTTAACATTTGAAATTTTTGTGCAAATGGAATTAGTTTTAATAGAAGAACCAAGCCAAAATGGAAGTGAAATTTTTGTGAAACTTGACGAAATTCAAAAGGAAATTACCGAGGCTGTGCATATGGATTTTGATGAGCTTATTCATTTTCAAATTAAATATGCTAAAGCAGACTTTTTGGGTCTAGAAAACATGGTTTATAGAAAATATAATGAATTTTGGCAGGAAAATAATGGGGATTTCTGCGAAATTATAGCAAATTTAGATTATTCTTTGAAAATTGACTGTGAAATTGTGTCAACTGGATTGGTTATATCGCCAATTACTATAAATTAAGAGGTGAGAAATTGATTTTTGTATATATTCTCGTTATAATATTTTACTGTAATTTGTATAAAAACGAACGACTAACGTCGAAAATTTCGTTTTGTTTAATAGTTTTGGCACTATTTTTTCAGATAATTTTAAGTGATGCTGTCGGTTTGGACACTGACGGTTTTCTACAAAATACACGAAATTTGGTAAAAAAATTGGAGGAGTGGGCGTAATGCGTGAAGATATTTCCTTAAAACAGGGGTTTGCAATGCTATTTATCTTTCTTTCTGGTGGAATTATGGCGATTGGGGGAGGTAGCGAAGCTGGTAGGGACAGTTACATTTCGGCGATATTGTGCCTAGTTTTTGTAATTCCTTTGTATTTTTGCTATTACACTCCATTTATAATGCTCGAAAAAAAGAATTTTTTTGAAATTTTAGCGTTTGCATATGGTGAAAAGTTAGGAAAAATAGTGAATTTAATATATTTTATGTCAGTTTTTTTAGTAGCTGTAGTTTCTTTTTCGAGATTTACACTTTTTATAAAAACTGTAGCTTTAACGAACACATCTATGGTATTAATAGGCTTTTTTATGGCTTTTACTTGTTTATTTGCAACTTTTAATGGGTTTGAAGTTTTAGCAAGATTTAGTGAGATTATGCTAGTTGTAGTGATTTTTTCGGTGGCAACTTTTGTTATAATTTCAATAACGCTATTTAAAGTAGTAAACTTACAACCTTTGCTTGAAAATGGTGTAAAACCAATGGTTTTAGGTGTGTATTCAATCAGTTCTATGCCTTTTATGGAAGCTTTTGCACTAATTGCCATGATTTCTCAAAATAGAAAGAAAAAAGATATGCAAAAAATCGTTTTTTTGTCAGCGATTTGTTCATCTGTAACGATTGCTGTGATTTTTTTAAGAAATTTACTCGTTTTAGGCTATCCAGCGATAGAAAGTTTGTACTATCCGTCATATTTAGCCGTAAGTTTAGTGAGTTTTGGTGATTTTTTTGAAAGGCAAGAGGTAGCAGTTTCTATAGTTTTTATGATAGCTGACATCGTGAAAATAACTGCATTATCAATTTTTTTGTGCAAGAGTATAAATTTTAGTGCAAAAACCAAAGAATATAAATATTATGCACCAGCAGTGATTTTATTAATTTTTTCATTTTCTATAGCATTTTTTAGCAATACGATGAAATTATTTCAGTTTTTTAGTATATATAAATATATTTTAGGTGCACCATTTGTGATTTTACCTGTAATTACGTTGCTTTTATGCAAAATACGTTGTAAAAAATAAAGTTGCATATTTTTACAGAAAAATGTATAATATAAAAAATAACCTTATTTATAGCTGTTATAGAAGGCGAAATAAGGTCATTTTACATAAAAAAGAGGGTTTAAATATGTCTAAAACGCCGTTAATTGATGCATTAAAAGAATTAAAACATGATAGGTATCACATGCCAGGGCATAAAGGTGTGCGACCAGAAGGCTTTCCTGATGCTTTTGAGATAGATTTTACAGAGATAAACAAAACAGGCAATCTTTTTTTAGAAGATGGTCCGATTTTTGAAAGCGAAACGTTATATCGTGAATATTTTGGTGCAAAACAGTGTATTTATTTAACTGGTGGGTCAACTCAAGGGATATTGACAGCGATTTTTACGCTAAAACCGAAGAAAATGCTATGTGATAGAAATTCTCATAAAGCACTGAGTAATGCACTGGGTTTGTGCAATGTGACACCGATATTTATAAATCCTGAAATTAACCTAGAATATGATGTGCCTGATATTATTTCTAGTGTGAAAATTGAAGAAAAGTTGACAGAAAACTCCGATATTGACGCAGTTTTCATTACTTCTCCGAACTATTTTGGTATTTATAGTGATGTGGAAAAAATAGCAAATGTATGCCATAAAAAAGGGGTTAAACTGATTGTTGATGAGGCACATGGCTGTCACTTTCCGTCGATTTGCATAAAAAATGCGATTACGTGTGGTGCTGATATAGCGATAACATCGGCACATAAAACGACAGATTGCCTTGGTCAAGGTGCAGTTTTGCTTGCTCGTGACACGAATTTATCGCTAAGACGAAATAGCAGTATTTTTGGTACTTCTAGTCCATCATATTTAATTATGGCAAGTATTGAAATGGCACTAAAAAATACATATTTATATAAAGAAATGCCACAAAAATGCCATAAACTTCGAGAAAATATTGAAAAAAATACAAAGTTTAGTGTGTTGAAACATGAAAATTTAGACCCATGTAGACTAACGATAAACACGAAAAATGTTAACATTACAGGTGATGAATTGCATAAAATTTTAGAAGAAGAATTGTCTATTGTGCCTGAAATGAGCGATTTATTCAATGTCGTTTTTATAATGACACCACGAGATGAAAATTTAGATTATTTGCTCGAAAGTTTGATTAAAATTAGTGAAAAAATAGAAAAAAAAGATTTTAAAGAGCTTAAATATGAAATTATAGAACCTAAAATGCAAATTACACCACATGAGGCTATGTTTTCGGAAAAAAAATCTGCGAAACTCGTGGAGTCTGTAGGTAAGATTTCGGGGCAAATTGTCGCACCATATCCACCGGGAGTGCCTATTATATATCCTGGAGAAATAATTTTGCAAGAACACATTGAATATATGAGAAAAATGTGTTATAATCAATATGAAGAAATATATATTATTGAAAATTAGGAGGTATTATTATGAAAATGGTATTCGCTATAGTCAATCAAGATGACTCAAATAAAGTTGTAAATGAGCTGATGAAAAAACGCTATCAAGTTACAAAACTTTCAACGACAGGAGGTTTTTTAAAAGCTGGTAATACCACGATTTTAATAGGTGTTGACGAGTCAAAGGTAGACGATGTTATTTCGATTATAGGGCATCACTGCAAAACGAGAAAACAAGTTATACCTAGCACATCAGAGCTAAATTCGGGATTTTTTCCGAGTGTGCCTGTAGAAGTATCTGTAGGTGGGGCAACGATTTTTGTTATGGACGTTGATAGATTTGAAAAAGTATAAATTAAAAATGCAAAATAAAATGCTTTCCCATGCTATAATTTTATGTGGAAAGCAAGATTTAAGCGAAATTTCTATGGAAATTGCCAAATCTTTTGTGTGCATTGGCGATAAAGTGCCTTGTAACGAATGCAAATTTTGTAAAAAAGTAGAAAAACAAGTCAGTCCTGACGTTATAACTATTTCTACGGAGGAAAATACGCTCGCTGTAGATGAAATTCGCAAAATGCGTAGAGATGTATATATTTTACCAAATGAGTGTGAAAAAAAAGTATATATCATAAAAGACGCTGAAAAATTGAATGTACAAGCACAAAATGCACTTTTAAAAGTGCTAGAAGAACCACCAAGATTTGTATGTTTTATTATAGAATGTGAAAATGACAAAAAAATAATGCAAACGCTACGTTCTAGGTGTAGTATTTATAGATTTAACAGCGAAAAAGAAGATATAGACGTAAATTTATTAGAAAAAACGAAGGAAGTTATAAAATCTATTAGAAAAAATGACGAACTCGCTTTACTAAGCCTTAATTTTAAAACAAAAGAAGAATTTTTTGGGGTTTTAGGCATTTTGAAAATATTTTTAAGAGATGCTTTAATTTTAAATAAAGAAAATTGTGTGGATTTTAAGTTGTGCGAAGATTTGATTTCTAGTAAAAAAATAGAAAAAATATATGAAATATATGATATTTGTCTTAAACTTGAGGGTTTTAGCGAATTTAATGTGTCTGTTAATAATTTGAGTTATTATTTTGTAACAGAGCTTAATATGGATAGGAGTAAAAATTGGCATCAGTAATAGGAGTTCGATTTAAAAAAGTAGGAAAAATATATTATTTTAACCCGACGGATTTAAAAATCTCTATAGGGGAAAATGTTATTGTAGAAACAACTCGTGGGGTAGAATTTGGCGAAGTTGTAATTTCAAACAGAGAAGTAAAAAAAGTGTCGGGTGAACTGAAAAAAGTTGTACGTATAGCAACTAAAAAAGATGTTGACACTTATGAAAATAACAAGAAAAAAGAGCAAGAGGCTTATGATGTTTGTGTTGAAAAAATTAAAAAACACAAAATAGATATGAATTTAATTTCGGCAGAATATACCTTTGATGAAAGCAAAATTTTATTCTATTTTACAGCAGAAGGTCGAGTGGATTTTCGTGATTTAGTAAAAGATTTAGCTGGCGTTTTTAGAACACGTATTGAGCTTCGCCAAATAGGAGTGCGTGACAAGTCAAAAATGGTAGGAGGGCTTGGAATTTGTGGTAGAGCTTTGTGCTGTTCTACATTTTTAGATGATTTTCAACCTGTATCTATAAATATGGCAAAAGACCAAGGGTTGTCTTTAAATCCTGTTAAAATTTCGGGAACATGTGGCAGACTTATGTGCTGTTTAAAGTATGAACAAGATGTTTATGAGGATTTAAATGCCGTAGCTCCTCCTTATGGTTCTATAGTAAAAACACCAAATGGTAAGGGAATGGTTATAGAAAATCAAATACTTAAAAGGTCGGTAAGAGTAAAATTGGAAGATGTTGATGTTCCAGAAACATTTAGTTTAGATGATATTAAGATTTTGAAAAAAGGAAAAGTTTACACTGACAATAAAAATGCAGACCAAGCACCACAAAGAGGCAGAAATAAGAAAAATAAAGATAATAATTAATAAATAAAACGACTTAGTAACTACTAGGTCGTTTTTTTGAAAGCTAAGAATTTTTGAATTTTTTGTAAATTTTATTTGACTTTAGCGTGATAAAATGATATAATAATAAAAAGTATTTTAGTTGAAATTATGTATTAATGGTAAGTGAAAGTGGAAATCTTATTAGGAGAGTCGAAACGTGTATAATGAAATAATAGATGTTGAACTGTCGAAAATAGACAAATTTTCTAAGAAATTTTGTTTAATATTTTTAGGAGTAGTTGGAACAGCATGGTTTTTAAATGAACTTAATATTTATATTTTAGATAAGCCATCTATGCGAATTTTATTTTTAGTAACTGCTCTTTGCATGATGTTGCCGACGGTACTTTATACAAAAATGGAAAATGTAATCCATTGGAGATATGTAGTATCCACCGTTATAAATATCCAAATGGGGCTGTTGTATACTTTTTTATCAGCACACGCAGTGCTACCTTTTGCACTTCCTGTAACTTTAATTGCGATTTATGGCGACAAAAAGCTTAGTAAATATACTATTTTCGGTACATATTTTTCAATGGCAATTTCGCATGCTCTAAGTGTAAAATATTCTATTGTTTTTGACGATATATACGTAGGGCATATGTATGAAACTTTGATTTTTGCATTGTCACCAAGGGTTTTAGTATATACAGGGTTTGTGGCTCTTTTAAATTACACTGCAAGAAGAAATGCGTATATGTTTAGAAAAGCTATAAACTACGCACGTGATATGCACACAACACAAAAAGAGTTGATTACGCAATTTGCTACAATATCAGAGTCTAAATCGGGACAAACTGGTCACCATATAGCAAGAGTTGCGAAATATATGGAAGTATTTGCAGATGAACTTGGCATAAAGGAAGATAAAGATAACCTTGTGCTAGCTTCTATGATGCATGATACTGGGAAATTATTAATTCCGTCGGCTATAATAGAAAAACCGAGCAAACTAACTGACGAAGAGTATGAGATTGTAAAAAAACATACGGAGTATGGATATAATCTTTTAGAAAAATCACCAGGCAGAGTTATGGAAATTGCAAGTATAATTGCTTTACAGCACCATGAAAGGTATGACGGTAAAGGATATGCTGGAATAAAAGGTGAAGATATAGACTATTATAGTCGAATTATGGCTATTATTGATGTGTATGATGCGTTGGTTTCTCGACGTTCTTATAAACCACCGTTTCCACCTGACGAAGTTTATCTTGAAATAATAAATGGTTCTGGAACACAGTTTGACCCAGAACTTATCGAGGTATTTAAAAAATGCTATCCAACATTAAAAGAGATTGCTGAAAGCATGCCAGATGAAGAATAAAATTTATCCCCTTGAAACTTAGTTTAGCTAATGTTTAAGGGGTTTTTTATGTGCAAAATAATATTTCTAAAGACTAAACACGAAAAAATAATCATAGTATATAAAATAATGTGAGCTTAGAATTTAAAGAAAATATGAAAGGATAATAAAGACAATACATCACAACTACCATCTATGATTTTGCACATAATTTATTTCATATTTCTCGTCATATTTCACAAAAATACTCGCAAATAAATGAAGTATAAGCTGTGTTTTTCATTTTATATGACAAAAAATCTGACTAAATAAATTAAGTACGATAGTTGTAAGGAATTGCCTAAATTTAATTAAATTTACATCTATATAACAGTTTGTTATATTATGTCTGAATATAACGAATAAAGCATAAAAATATCGAAAATGCAAATTGCATATGTTCATAAAATGGAAAAATTTTAAAAAATATTTGATAAAATTTACCATTTGATTTAATTTTCTTTTGTGTAAATAGCACAAAGAAATTTGAAAAATCTGTTGAAAAAATATGTAGAAATTTCAATAAAAAAAGTTTAAAATACTTGAAAAAGTTTTGAATTAGTGATATAATGTGAAAAAACAAGGAATTATGCAGGAAATAAATTCATATGTAATTTTTAGAAATAAATAGTCGCAAGTAGTAGAGAAGTACATTTAGTTAAAATTACATATAAATTTTGCTATAGTTAAATTTATATTTCGTAGAATAACTATAATTGAGGAGAGTGCTCATATGGAAACAAGAATAAGATTGGGAGATCTTTTAATACAGACAGGGCAAATAACAGACGAACAATTAGGAGATGCTTTAAGACTGCAAGCTGACACACGCAATTCGAAAAAAAGTTTGCAACTAGGCGATTGTCTAATTCAGCTAGGCTTTATTACGGCAATTGACATTGCTTTAACTTTGGCAAAGCAGTTATCGCTTGATTATATTTCAATGGAAGACCTTGACATAGATGACGAAATGTTGTATTTAGTTAATGCTATGTACCTTAGAAGATATAATGTGCTACCACTTAGATATACAAATGCTACTAAGAAATTTTTAGAAGTAGCTATGGTAGACCCATTAAACTACAAAACGTTAGACGACCTTGTAAATATTACAGGGTGTATGATCTTACCTAAGGTTACAACTTTAGCAGAACTAAACACGATTTTAGATAAACATCTAGGTAACGTGGAAACGACAACGGCTGCTGATGAATATAGAAAAGATAGATTTCAAGATGTAGAAACAGAAGATGGAACTCTAGATTTATCGCAAAATTCACCGATTGTTAAACTTGTTCAATCAATTATAGAACAAGCAGCACGTCAAAGAGCGTCTGATATTCATTTTGAAATACTAGAGAAAACGATAAGAGTTCGATACCGAATAGATGGTGTTTTAGTTTTGAAAAACACATTCGATATTTCGCTTTTAACGGCTGTTATAATACGTATAAAAATACTAGCTCAGCTTGATATTGCCGAAAAAAGAAAACCACAAGATGGTAGAATGACTTTACTTATAGACAAGCAAGAATTTGATATAAGGGTATCTATTTTACCAACACAACACGGCGAAAAAGTAGTTATGCGTTTAGCATCTAAACAAGGATTTAACAAAACTAAAGAACAATTAGGACTTGCACCACAAGACCTTTCACGTTTTGAAAAAATACTTCAAAATCCAAACGGAATTGTTCTAGTAACAGGGCCTACAGGTTCGGGTAAATCTACAACGCTTTACACGGCACTTTCGAGCATAAATACGGAAGACAAAAACATTGTAACTGTAGAAGAACCTATCGAGGCAGACATTGATGGAATAAATCAAGTTAATGTTAATGTTAAAGCAGGGTTAACTTTCGCAGGAGCTTTAAGGTCTATTTTGCGTCAAGACCCAGACATTATAATGGTCGGAGAAATAAGGGACGAAGAAACTGCGAATATAGCAGTTCAAGCGAGTATAACAGGACATCTAGTTGTAAGTACATTACATACAAACAGCTCAGCGTCTGCAATAACAAGACTTGGAGATATGGGAATTGAACCATATCTTTTAGCTGACTCTATAGTAGGGGTTATTGCTCAACGTCTTATTAGGGTTTTATGCCCACAATGCAAAGCAGAAAGAGAAATGACAGCAGAAGAAGAACGCATACTAGGTGTTAATAAGAAGATTTATGACCCTGTTGGTTGTCCAGCGTGCGAAGGTTTAGGATTTCGTGGGCGAATTGGCGTATACGAAATTATGCTTGTAACGCAAGAACTAAGACAACTAATAGCGAAAAATGTAACAGCAGATGAAATTAAAGACTTAGCAGTTTTGCAGGGAATGCAAACTCTAAGAGAAAATGCAAGGCAAAAAGTTTTAGATGGTACTACAACTGTCGGCGAATTGCTAAAGGTTTCTATGGAATACTAAGAAAGGGAGATGATAAAAGTAATGGTTTATGGATATACAGCATTAATGCCCGATGGAACACAGGTAAAAGGGCAGATTTCTTGTGGAAATCCAAACGAAGTTTTATCGCATTTAATTGCACTAGATGCAACACCAATAGATGTATATAAAAAAGAAGCTTTGTTGTCTACTTTAACTAGAACTAAGCCAAAAGTTCGAGATATGTCTATTTTTTGTAGGCAACTTGTAAGTATGCTTGGTGCAGGGGTATCAATACTTGATGCGATAGAAGCACTAACAGAACAAACAGAAAATCCTATGCTAAGTGCAGCTTTAGGCGACGTTTTAGTAGCTGTAAAATCTGGTACAGCACTTTCAGAAGCATTTGCAGAACACCCAAAGATTTTTACTACACTTTTAGTAACTATGATAGAAGCAGGCGAGGCATCTGGTAATTTAGATATTTCGTTTGCACGAATGGCAACGCAGTATGAAAAAAATGCGAAGCTACGAAAGTGTATCAAAAAAGCTACAATATACCCGATGGGAGTATGTGTTATAACGGTAATAGCGATAGCGATACTTTTAGGTTATGTTGTTCCACAATTTGAGTCTTTGCTAGAAGAAATGGATATGGCATTACCACTACTTACGCAAATTGTACTTAATTTATCTAAAGGGTTTAAAAGTTATTGGTTCATTATATTTGGAGGGCTTTTCGGTGGTATATACGGAGCGAAAGTATTTTGGAAAACTGAGCAAGGTAAATATGTTTTCGATGGACTTCTTTTAAAATTTAAAATGACACGCAATATAATTATGAAATCAGCTTCGGCTATGATGTGTAGAACGATGTCAACGCTTTTATCTTCTGGGGTAACAATAGTTGACGCAACGGGAATTGCATCAAGAGTTATGTCGAATATATATTATAGAGATGTTTTGGCAAATGTTCAAAAGGTTATGCTAGGCGATAGTGACTTTGTAACGCCTTTAAAAGAGTCGGAAATGTTTCCTATAATGCTTTGCAACATGGTAGCAATCGGCGTAGAGTCGGGTTCTATGGAAGAACTTTTAGACACCGTAGCCGACTATTATGAAAACGATGTTGAAGAAACCGTAGATGCGACAACGCAAGCACTAGAACCTATTATTATAGTTATTTTAGCAGCTATAATCGGAACGGTTGTTGTAGCAGTTATGTTACCTTTGATGTCGAGTTTAGATGCAATTTCGAATATGTAACTTAAGGGAGGAAATAATATGACTAAAATTCCTATGTTACAAATTAAAAAAATTTTAAATAACAAAGGCATGTCAGTAGTCGAAATGATTATTACTCTTGGGATAATATTAATTTTGATTACAGTATCTACGAAAACTTATTTATCATTCGCAGAAGATGCATATCTTGCAAATGATATAGCTTATATAAATACTATGCTAGTAGAAATTGAGTCTTTAATTTTAAGTGGAGATTTCAATTTACCCGATAATATAACAACCGAAGTAGGAAAAACAACTAAAACTTCGGTGAGTAATACAGGGGTTATATATGTTTGGAGCAATGGAAATTGCACTTCGGCATATAGGCAGTCAAATTCTTCTGTTGTGGCAAAAGGCGAAGAAAATTTAGCAAAAGTTTTAGCTATTTGTGGAAAACATACTTTTGAATCAAGTACTGCGATAAGCGTTGGCTCTAGTGTAAATTCTAGTACATCAACGCCTACAATGGTAGCAGAAATACGCTACCAAGTATATAAAGGAATACCTTATGTCTATGTTTGGAATTATTATCAAACATCAAAAGACCACTGGTATATAAACTCGTATTCAAGTGCTTATCAGCTTGCAACCGAGTGGTAAAATTAGTGTTTTATAGTTTGTGTATAGTTTTTTTGGCGAATTAATATGCAAATTTTAAAATAAATATAAGAAAAAAAGAGAGAGGGAAGATTGATGAAAAATCAAATCAAACAAAAAGTAGAGAAAACTCTACAAAACAACAAAGGTTTTACACTTGTAGAACTTATCGTAGTAACGGTTATCATAATGATACTTGCTACAATGGCAACATCTTCATACTTACGTTTCGTAGAAGATGCAAAAGTTGCAAAAGACACAGCTTACATTAAAAATATTGTAACTCAAGTTGAGGTGTTAATTGCAAACGACAAACTAGAAATACCAACGGTAAACAAAACAGGTACAGATGAATCAAATTCGTACATTATTCAAATTAATTCAGATGGTACTTGGTGGAGTGCTTTTGATGCACCGCCATCAGGATTACCAGCAACAGGTTCTGACGCTGAAGCAAACCAAGATTTAATTCAAGCAAACTGTACAAAACAAGAACTTACATCAACTTCTGCAAAAATAAACGGTGCAGAAATCCGTGTACAAGTATATAACGATGTTCCACATGTATTTGTATACTGTGCATCAGGAGATGATTGTTGGTATCCATACACTAGAGAATGGGCTGGCGAAGGTTCTTGGTAATACATAGCCATAAACTATTATATTTATTTTAAAGAAAGAGGATTAAATTATGAAAAATTCAATTAAAGCAAAAATTCAAAAAGCATTAAATAATTCAAAAGGTTTTACACTTGTAGAACTTATCGTAGTAACGGTTATCATAATGATACTTGCTACAATGGCGACATCTTCATACTTACGTTTCGTAGAAGATGCAAAAGTTGCAAAAGACACTGCTTATGTTAAAAATATTGTAACACAAGTAGAAGTTTTAATAGCAAACGACAAATTAGATATACCTTCAGCTAACAAATCAAGCACAAACTATACTTCTTATGATGATACTTTTGCAATAAAAGTTAATTCAGATGGTACATGGTACAGTGCATTTGATGCAGCACCAATTGCTAGTACAACTACTGGTGATGCTGAAGATAACTTAGATTTAGTTCAAGCAAACTGCACAAAACAAGAACTTACTTCAACTTCTGCAAAAATAAATGGTGTAGAAATTCGTGTTCAAATTTATAACGATGTTCCACACGTATTTGTATATTCTGTAGATGATAGCAGTTGGTATCCATATACAAGAACATGGGCTGGCGAAGGTGCTTGGTAAGAACTTTAATATCTAATTTTAAAAATTAGTGTTAAGAGAAAGGGAAAAATATGATTAATAAATTAAAACAAAGATTAAGAAAATCTCTTCAAAGCACAAAAGGATTTACACTTGTAGAACTTATTGTAGTAACAGTTATCATAATGATACTTGCTACAATGGCTGTTAGTGCATACCTAAGCTTTGTAGAAGACGCAGCGATAGCAAAAGATGTAGTATACGTTAAAGGAATAGTATCAGAAATAGAAATTTTATGTGCACAACGTAAACTAACGTTGCCAACAACAATAAATGCAAAACCTGCTGTTACAAGTACAGCTAACTCAGTTACATATAATTCAAGCTATTTTTCATACAATACAGGTTCGGTAATGATACCGGCATCAGATGCGACTGCTTGGTCAACGACGTTCTATTCAGCGTCATCTTCTAGTGCATCTATTGCTACTGCAAATTTAGATATAATTAAAACAGTTTGTCAAAAACAAGCTTTAGAATCTAATACTGCAAATTCAGGTGGTGGTGTTATAATTTCCTACCAACTAGTAAACAATGTTGCAAAAGTTTTTGTATATTCTCAAACTCCAGATAATCACTGGTACCCATATGCTCAAACTTGGGGTGGAGCAGACTCATTTTAATTAATACATAAGTATTTTACACTTAGGCTATTTGCCTAAGTGTAGGGTTTTTTAAAAAGAAAAATTCTACACATAGGCAAATATAATATAAAAGGAAACGATATATGCTAGTTATAAAAATAAACGAATTTTATACATCTATAGATGTTGTAAATAAAAAGAAAATAACAAAAAATTACCAAATACAAACACCTGAAAATGTTGTACAAAATGGTGATATAATTCTTCGTGAGAAAATTGCACAAGTTATAACAGATTTTATAATAAAAGAAAGTTTGACACATCATACAGAGGTATTTTTTGTAATTGACTCTAATAAAATATTTAGTAGGGTTGAAAAATTACCGAATTTATCGAATAAAAAAGTAGAAACTGCTGTGCAATATAATAGCACGAAGTGGTTTCCTATTGATGTTGCAGACTATAAGGTTATACATACAGCAGGCAAGAGCGTAAACTCAGTTAGAAATATACATCTAACGGCAGTACCAAATAATATTACAGCTACTTACAAACAAATAGCTCAAATTATTAATCTTGAAGTAGTCGGTATCGAATATATATCTAAATTACAAGTTTTAGGCTTAAAAGGGAAGACTGGTTTAGTTTTAAATATAGATACAGATGCTATGCACTTTATGTTGCTTAGCAAAGGCGATGTTATTTCTTACAAAAAAGTGCCTATTGGTATGAACACTGTAATTTCTGTTTTAGTAGAAGAAATAATAGGCAAAGATTCTGATGAAATAGTTGAAATGATGCTAAATAATGCACCAGAATTTTCAGAGCATGTAGAAAAAGTTCAATCGCCACTAGAATTTTTGGGTAACCAAATAAATTCTACTATTAGCTTACTTAGTACACAACTTTCACAAGAATTTGAAGAAATCACTATAATAGGTGAATTTTGTAATACGCATTTAGTAGAACGTGTAATCGCTGAAATGATTACTATAAATACTACTATTTTGCAAATTGACTATGTTTATCCTAAGGATTCTAAACTTTTAGAAGATATAAAACTGCAAAAAACTGAGCTAAAAGTTGAAATTCCGTTTTATATACCAGCTATTGCGTGTGCATCAATAATTACAGCGTGTGTTGGCGTGGTGATATATTGTAATGTAAAAACAGAAACATACAACGTAACGATAGATTCTTTGCAAAACGAAGTTATTGCTTTGAGTTATGTGCGTGAAGTTGAATCTGTATATAACGAAACTGTAAATTCTTATGCAGAAGTTGAAAAAATATGGGCAAAAACAGAAAATCACCATGAAAATTTAAATGACTATATAGAAATTTTAGAAAATTCGCTACCTATCGCAGTTGAAGTTACATCATTTTCGTTAAATGAAAATACGTTAAACTTAGGTTTTCGTGCATACACTTATGACGATGCGATACTTACAATAGCTTATCTAAAAGAATTAGACATAATAAAAGACGTTGAATTTTCTGTTGTTACAAAAGCAACATCGGAAATTTTACAATGGGATACTGTAACATATGCTTTAGTGTGTACTTTAAAAGATTATGTTGTAATAAACGATTATAACGAAGGTTTTATTACTCATTTAGATGGCGAATATGAAGGCGACGAGTATTTTCTACCAGATGATTATACAGAAGATTTAGAAATGTTTTACGAATAATTAAGGAGATATTAGATGTTAAACAAGACAGCAAAACAATTTATAGCAGTTGCTGTGTGTATGGTAATGTTAGTAATCACAATTATAGTGGTTTTTTTGCCATATAAAGACGAAGAGATTGTTTTAGAAGGTCGAATAGACTCTCTTGAGTCAGAAATTCAATATTTAAAGTCTATTCAAACACAAGTGCTAAAATATGAAGAAGATACTGAAAAAATGAATATTATTATAGAAGAATTTCAAGCATCAATGCCGAAATCTATGACAGATGAGGATATGATTATTTGGGTTATAAATTTAGTAACTTCTCAAGGTCTTGATATAAATTCTATTTCATTTAATACAATGCAAGAAAACCAGCCATATTATATCCAAAATTTAGATAATATACTTAGCACATATTCGTTATCGCTAAATTTTAATATGTCTTATGAAAAAATAAAAACTTTAGTAGATTATATCAACGAATATCCATATGTTACATCAATTGGGGCATTATCAATAACACCAACTGATGAAGATTTAACTGTAGCACTAGAGGTTATGAAATATACTTTAGATAATGAAGAAAAAGAAGAAACACATTACGATTTACCATCGTCACTTACTGGTAATGAAAATATTTTCAATACAGGTAATGTATATACTTCACCAAGTACAGGAAGTACAGGAAGTACTGGAAGTACTGGAAACACTGGTAGTTCGGGAAGTACTGATAGCTCAGGAAGTACTGATAACTCAGGAAGTACTGGTAGCACGGGAAGTACTGGTAGCACTGGTAGCACTGGAAGTACTGATAGTACAGTAGATCCAGGAAATCCAGAGGAAGAAATTCCTACTCCAGAACCAGAACCAGAACCTACTCCAGACCCAGAAC